>JAQCBG010000001.1 GCA_027621485.1 Pseudomonadota bacterium | reverse complement strand
AATAGGTTGTATATATGCTATAATAGTGCGCGTGCTTTTTTGCAAAAAATATAGTAATATATGCGTTATTAGAACAAATTATGGTACAACATGAGCTTTTTAAGTCATTTATGGTGTAAAATTACGCCAGTTTATAAGTGTATAATAGAACATCCTCTTAATGCTGGAATTACAAGTGGGGAGCTGGAGAAATATAAATTTTTACTCTATTTAGAGCAAAACGAGATATTTGCCTCTGAATTTTTGCAGGCAATTTCGATTATTATTTCAAAAGCAAATGAAGTTACAGAGGTTGCGCATTTATTAAATACCGCAAGAAATCTTTTGCAGAATGAAGTGGTAAAAAAATACGATATACAATCAGATGCATTACATAGCTCATTTCATAAAGAAGGCATTCAGGAATGCATTGATTATACAAATTTCCTTGTAGCGAGTATTGTAATGGAGGATATTCCGGTTGCCCTATTGACTATTATGCCGCATTTTATGGTGGACTATCATATTGCATCTTCATTTCCAACTAGACCCGATAATCCATATGCAAAATGGATAGAAATGCATGCTTCGGAATCTTTTAGAGCATTTATTGAAAAAAGTAAGAATCTTGTAGATTGCTTAGCGAAAGAGCAAAGCCCTCTTTTATTGCAACGTATGGAAGAGGTATTTTTACATGGAATGCTACTAAAATGGCATTTTTGTGAGGGTATATATAAGTTTCAACAAAGATCTGCCGCTTAAATAGCATTATTTGATAAAAGAAGTAGATTTATTGTCTCTCTTTTTAAATGTTATGCAGAGAGGGTCTTGTGAGCATCTCTTTCTGTAATCAAGACCGATGCTCTCAAGAATTAAAAGTAAAGCGAATTTGCGCTATTGATAATGTTTTTCTACGCCATCAAGAAAATTCCACAAAAGCTTTCTTGCTTTAATAGCAGCGCTATAAGCTCTCTCTGCAACTGCATTATCTAAATCTGTAATCATATTAGCAGATTCTTCCCTATGCCATTGATCTGCCTCTATATGCACTTGAAAAAAAATCAGAGCATCATCTTTTGCTTTAAAATTATAATGCTTACAAAGACCATCTATTTTAGATTTTGCAATTTCTGGGACTTGGCTTTCATACCCATAAAGAGATCCCAATCCTTCTTCGTAAGAAGATTTTGACATAGAAAGCATTCCATCAATTAAATTATGAGTCTCTATATTCAGGTGTTTATTATTTTTCACCTCATCTTCAGATAATCCAAGACCTTTACAAAAAGATAGCCAGAGATCTGGGTGATTTTTATCTCCTCTTTCTTCATCTATTAAATTTTCCAGCAGTGTCTGCCTGTTTTTTATAGATATGCAATTAGAATGCGTCGCGCTAATATATCTTGGAAATGCCTCAACATGGTGATAGTATTGATGTGCATAATGAGAAAGTTCTTCCTTTGAGAGTGTTCCGTTATTCCATCTCTGATAAAAGCTATGTTTTAATAGATGCCACTCATCTATTGCTTCATTTATTTTATTCATAATAATACTCATATTGAAGCTAAAAAAATATTGAAAAAGATCAAAAATATAGAGTCGTTATAATATATTGAAGTATGTAAGCTGTCAATTATTGCAAATTTACTGAGTATTTTAGAAAAAACTATGAATAAACTATGAATGACAATTGTATGAGAAAGTACTAAATGAGATTTTTTTGATTTTTAATCCCCAGTACCCATTGAAAAGCTGATTGCATTTGTTTTGTCGAAGTCTGTTTTGCGTAGCGGTATTGAATAGTTCACTCGAATAGTGCCAAACGGAAGATCTGCCATAATACCAGCGCCGCATCCAACTCTAAGAAATGCTTCATCGTATATATCTTTCTTTAGCGCAACTGGACTTTCATCAAAGCCAGATAAATTACCTGCGTCGCAAAATCCAGCAATTTTTACACCTAATTCTTCTAACATAGGCAGATCCCAGCGTAACTCTGCAGACATTGCTTGAAATGCTTTTCCACCAATAGATTGGTCATTCTTTTTATGTCTTGGGCCTATTCCATTAATAGCAAAGCCTTTAACGATATCTTCTCCTTTTCTAAAATTGTCTATTAAAAATACTCTATCTTTTGTTAAGCTGCCTATGTATCCCAAATGACCCGACAGTCTCAAAATTAGTTTATAATCATGAAAGGGTATATAATATCTAGCGGAAGTTTCAATTTTAAGATTTGTAGATTTTTCATTGCCTATCATAATTGCCTCTTCAATGCTCGCATGCATTCCTTCCGATGGTTTAATTGAGTTATTTAATGTTGAGTAAATTAATGCATGCTGAAATTTATTCCTCTTTGCGATACCACCATCTAAATCTTGCACTGTAAGCGCTGCATTCTGATTGCTATCTTTTGCATTAAGATAAAATAATCCGTATCCAAGTTTATTAAAAAGATGATCTTTTATTTTATAAGTAATGCTTGTATCGAATCCACCCACTATTTGATCGTATTTTACATCTACCGATTCTTGAATTGATTGTTTAGTGATGTAAACATTTAAAAAGCCCCTTGCTATGCTATCTAAAAAATAAGGCTCTTCTATGCCAAAATTAAGGGAGGCAAAATCTCCTCCTTTAGCTGCGCTGAATTTTACATCTCTGCCTCTTCCAAGAAAATTCTTTTGTTCACCAACAAATGACCCATATACTCCATTTAATCCATCATAATGAGCGCTAATCATGATATTTGAAATTCTTTTCTCTTTGACTTCTATATCGATATCGACATAATCATCTGCGATTTCTCTTGTAGATAACTCTATACCTTGAAAATAGCCCAAATATATCAAATTAGCCTTAGATTGACGAATTTTACTTGCTTGATATGCGTCTCCCTCTGCAAAAGATAGCTCCCTTCTAATTACATAATCTGCAGTTATATCGTTTCCTTTGATATTGATTTTTCTTATTTTTGTAATTTTTTCTGTATTTTGAATGATAAAATTCACTTCTGTAGTTGAGTCGGCGGGATTTTTTGCTATCTCGTACGAGATTTTTGATGTGGTATAGCCTATTTCCTCCAGATAAGATGTGATTTTATTGGTAATATTTTGTATTTTTATAGGGCTACAAGTGTCTCCATTCTTGATATCAATTAAATTTTCTATCGAAGATTGTATTTTAATTAATGAATTACTCTCCGCCCCAAAACTCATATTATTGCGCAATAATTTTAAATTCACTTGATTGCATGTATACTGCTTACCCTCACGGATGATAAAAGAAAGGGTAATAGATTTTTTATTACGCATGAATTCTGTAAAAGAGGGCAAGATTTCCACATCTAAATATCCATGATTTACATAATGCATTCGCAGCATTTCTTTATCGAGGGCAATTCTATCTGAATCGTATTTATCAAAAGGAGAGAATAACTTATATATTTTATATTCAGATGAGTATATTGCTTTCTTGAGTACATCATCAGTAAATGCAGCATTGCCAATAAAATTAATTGATCTTATGGATGCTTTATTCCCCTTTTTTACCTGAACGCTTAGATCTACTTTATTGTTATTGAGAGATATTTTCTCTATGTATACCTCTGCAGCATGATATCCTCGTCTCTTCAATGCAGTCTTAATATTTCTTATACTTTGATTTAATGATTTATTTTTCAGTAGATCACCAGGTTTAAATGTAATAAGTTTGCCTAATGAGTTATTATCTAGAGTATTTATATTAAGTTTTATTTCTCTGATTGTAGGATTTTCAATGACAGATATGATGATATTATCTTGGAATTGATTGATTTGAACATCTGTAAAAAAATCTAAGGACATTAGATGTTTTATCGCATGATCTACATCATCTTCATTAATTCTGGAGAGCTTATCAAGTCCAGAATGCTCAATAACAGATTGACTACTGATTGTTCTATTACCCTTGACTGTAATATTTATTGCAAGAGCATCATGAAAAAGAATCAGTAAGCCGCAAAAGAATAAAAAACGAATCATTTTATAGAGTATAGTATGTAAATAAGATGATGATTTTTAGAAAAATATGCGTTGAAAATCACTATATATAGCAATTGACATAATAAAAAATACAATTAGCATCCCAACTGACATAATGAATGCTTTAATTTTCTCTGGAATGGGTCTCCTGATAATAGCTTCAATTCCATATAAAAATAATTGACCTCCATCTAAAACGGGTATTGGTATAAGATTTAGTAATCCTAGATTTAAAGAAAAAATTGCAATAAACCATAATAGAGATATATATCCCCCATCTGCTGCTTTTTTCGAGTACTGAGCAATAGCAACGGGACCGCCCATGCTCTTAATATCTATGTTTCCCGTAATCATTTCGTATATTCCTTTTATCATCAAAAAAGAGATTTGGGCGCTCTTTTGAATTCCTGCTGCGCAAGATTGAATAAAATTTAAAGGGATATGAGTTTTTTGGAATTTAATATCATGAAAAAAATCGCTACTGTATTCCCAATTTTCTTGAAATTCTACTTCAATATTTTGAATTTTGCCGCTCTTTTTTTGTAATGCGATAGAGAAATTCTCTTTATGATGAGTTTGGAGTATTATATCTTCAAGAGATTTATCGGCGACTCTTTGATTAATGCTAATAATGGCATCATCTTTTTCTATTCCTAAATGAAAAGCGATTGAATTATCAGTAACGCTATCAATTCTTGTAGATATAGAAGTTAATCCGGATTTATATATAATAAATATAAAAAGTAGCGCTGAGAGAACATAATTTGCAATTGGTCCTGCTGCGGCAATTAAGCTTTTCTGATATAGTGGCTTTTTAGAGAAAGATATATTAGATTGAATTGCGTCTCCCTCTTCGATTACTTGATGAGAAGATTTTTTATTAAAATTTTCTTCTCCATACATTTGTACGTAACCACCAAGAGGAATTGCTGAGATTCTCCATTCAGTACCTTTATTATCTAAAAATTTCACAAGAGCAGGGCCAAAGCCTATAGAAAATTTTTCAACCTTTACGCCAAAATACCTCGCAAAGAGAAAATGACCCATTTCATGAACAAAAACAACAACGGATATAACAATAATAAACCAGAGAAAATTTTGCAATTTAGTAAATACCTATTGAGTTGTGAAATTTATTTATCATCTTAGCAAATACTAATACCAACAAACGTTGATGCGTGCAAATTGAAATTCAGTAAATCGTACTAAATATTTATTATTAAGAATTGTAATTCTAAGTAATCTAAGTAATTCTAAGTTTTTTAATGATTATTGTGAAAATATAAACAAAATTCTCGTTTCATATTAAATAATTCATTTAGCTATAGTTTTATTGAATTTTTTAGTAGATTTTATCTAAATTTTGTATTGTTTGAATGTATAGAAAGCAATATAAGATAGATCTTCAAGATATTAAATTAGCTACAATCTCCAATTCATACATATGCAACATTATGAAATACTGCAGCAGCTTTTAAATTATAAAAGCATTACTCCGAATGATGATTTTATATTAAATGCACTCCAAAATATGCTAACGGAGCTTGGTTTTGCATCTCATATATTAGAGTTTAGCGATTCGAAATCTAGTCCTGTTAAAAATCTTTATGCAAAACTTGGAAATGGACCTGAGAATTTGTGCTTTGCAGGACATGCGGATGTAGTACCAGTTGGCGATGTTTCAAAATGGAAGTATGATCCATTTCTAGGGCAGATACAAGATGGAATTATATATGGAAGGGGCGCGGTAGATATGAAGGGCGCTATTGCGGCGTTTATTCATGCAGTTAATAAAATAAAGGCATCAGAAGATCTTAATGTTTTCAAAAAGCATAAAGCAATTAGTTTACTCATTACATGTGATGAAGAAGGCGATGCAATAAATGGAACAAAGCCAATGCTGGAATGGCTAGATGTGAAGCGCGAAAAGATTAATATGTGCATTATAGGTGAGCCAGTTAGTGATGCAAAAGTTGGAGATACAATAAAAATAGGTGCAAGAGGAAGTGCGAATTTTAAGCTAACAGTATATGGTAAGCAAGGTCATGTAGCATATAATCAATTTACTTGTAATCCAATACCTGAGCTTGCAGCTTTGATCCAGCATTTATATAATCATAAAATAGATAGAGGTAGTAGGCTTTTTGAGCCATCAAATTTAGAATTCACAAGTCTTGGAACATCCGATTCCGCGGAAAATGTTATTCCATACTCTGCTCACGCTTACTTTAATGTAAGATTTGGCGAGGCGCACACAGCCTTTTCGATTAAAAAAGAGCTTCAAAAAATTTGTGAATATTTCAATATAAGATTTGATCTTAAGTGTTTAAGTAGTAGCGAGACATTTGTTTCGCAGCATGAGCTTGTATCTCAACTTGCAAGTGATAGTGTTGCAAAAGTTTGTGGTTATACTCCATGTATCAATACAAAGGGTGGCACATCAGATGGAAGATTCATTCATCAATATTGTCCTGTTATAGAGCTTGGGTTACTGAGCGCTACTGCGCATCAGATAGATGAGCATGTGAGTATTGAGGATTTAGAAAAGCTCTCTTTAATATATCAAGATATCATAAATACATTTCTCTTTGGTATCGATAAAAAAGCCTAAAAAAGCCTAAAAAAGTTATAAAGTTGTACGATAAATGAGTGAGATTTAATGTTTATTGCCACTCTTTTCCGTTAAAGATGGCAATGGAAGATTCATCAATAATCCAAATAGACATTCCAATTTGTGGTTTAATAAAGAATATGGATTTACTATATTGCGATGCTGCTGCGATATAATGCTTTAATTCTTTATATCGCTCTGTTTGCTCGGGCACTATAAAGAGATTTCCAGAATGAATGCTTTTAATCTCTTTTTCTCCAATATCTTGTTTTTTTGATTGAGCAGCATTTTTACCAATGAGAAGTGATATTTTTTGAAAATTTTCATTCACCACAATTTCTTTATGCGCTTGATATTGCTCTAGCATTGAGAAATTCATCTCAGTAATATTATTATTTTTCATGTATATGTAAAATAGATTCTAGTAAATGTTAATAATGACATGATTACACAATATAGGCAGTGCTATTTTATTTTGTACTTGAAAAACTCACTTAAATGATTATTAAAAGTTTTAAAGCTTTTATTTAATTATCTTTAAAAGATTTTGCCTTGCGTCAAAACCATCCATTTCTTATGCTATTACTTTATATTTTTATTCGAAAATTAATTCAGCAAATATAAATGCCCAAATTAACAATAGATGGCAAAGAAATTGAAGTAGAAAAAGATACGACAATTATACAAGCCTGTGAGGCTCTTGATATAGAGATACCAAGATTTTGCTATCATGAAAAATTAGCTATCGCGGGTAATTGCAGAATGTGCTTGGTTGAAGTAGAGAAAAGTCCAAAGCTTGTGGCATCTTGCGCTCAACCAGCGCTTGATGGAATGGTAGTAAAAACAAATAGTAAATTAGTGCATGACGCAAGAAAAGGTGTGATGGAATTCTTGTTGATCAATCATCCTCTTGATTGTCCAATTTGCGATCAAGGCGGCGAATGCGATTTGCAAGATCAATCCATGTTTTATGGCAAAGCTACAAGTAAATTCAAAGAGGGAAAGCGTAGTGTTACAGATAAAGATTTCGGACCTCTTATAAAAACTCACATGACTCGTTGCATACATTGCACAAGATGCGTTAGATTTTTAGAAGATATTGCGGGCACAACTGAACTTGGGGCTATTGGGCGCGGTGAAAATATGGAGATTGCAACTTATATTAAAAATTCTATTACTTCGGAGCTGTCTGGCAATATTATTGATCTTTGTCCAGTTGGCGCTCTTACATCAAAGCCCTATGCATATAGGGCAAGAAGCTGGGAGCTCTCAAAGACATACTCTATTGATGTACTGGATGCAGTTGGTAGTAATATTAGAATAGATAGCAGGGGCAATGAAGTGATGCGTATCTTGCCTCTTAGAAATGATTTTATTAATGAAGAGTGGATTTCTGATAAAACGAGATTTGCATATGATGGATTGAAATATCAAAGACTCGACTGCCCAATGTATAAAGTAAAAGATGAATATGTTCAGGGTAGCTGGGAAGATGTATTTGAAATTATCAAGATGCGGTTAAAAAAGACGCAGCCTGATAAGATCGGTGCAATTGCCGGAGATTTGGCAGATGTTGAATCTATGATGATTTTAAAGGATATTTTATCTGCGCTCGGCAGTAATCTTCATGAATGTAGGCAAGATGGAAGTGGAATAAGAGATGATGTGCGAGAATCATATATATTCAATACTACTATCTGCAATATACAAGATGCAGATAGCTGTCTTATTATTGGTAGCAATCCAAGATATGAAGCAACAATACTTAATGCCAGAATAAGAAGTGCATATGCTCATTCTGATAAGAAATTGAAAATTGCAACCATAGGAGACAATTTAGATTTAACATATAAAGTATCGCATCTAGGAAATAAGCCAGAAATAATAAAAGATATAGCAAGCAATAAGCATGAGTATTGCAAGGTCTTAGATCAATCAAAGAATCCAATGATTATCTTGGGCGCTAGTATTTTTTGTAGAGAGGATTATAAAGGAATATTGTATTACGTGAGAGAAATTATAGAGCGCTATAATTTCATTACTGAAAATTGGAATGGATTTAACGTATTGCAATCCGCAGCATCAAGAGTAGGTGGACTAGATATTGGCTTTATACCACAAAACGAGATGCTAAGAGCGCGCGATATCATCAAAAGTTCTCAAATATTATTTCTTCTTGGTGCAGATGAGATTAATCTGCAATCAATACCAAAGGAAACTTTTGTGATTTATCAGGGACATCATGGGGGTCCTGCTGCAGCTCGCGCAGATATTATACTTCCTGCTGCAGCTTACACAGAGAAAAATGCTACATTTATTAATCTAGAAGGTGTTGTGCAAGAGACGAGGCCTGCAATTCCTCCTCCTGGAGAAGCAATGGAGGATTATAAGATCTTAATGAATTTTGCAAAATATATGAATATACAATTGCAATACAATAGCTTTAAAGGCGTGAGAGAGAAGATGCAGAGAATTATTGATGCAAAGAAAAGATGCAAAGATAAGATTTTTGCCTCTATAAAAGAGGAAGATGCGATGCTCTCAAGTGCTCGTATTACATCTGCTGAAATAGATTATTTTGCGCATGATATTATTTCTCGGAATTCACGTACTATGACTTTATGTAAAGTGACGCAATATCTTGATAATTCTTTAAAGTAAAAAATGCATGCGTTATTAAAAAAACAGCTTTCTATATTACCAGATAGGGCCCATATTAGAATTTATGGCTCAGATAGCGAACGTTTTTTAGAAAACATTTTAACAGCAAAGATTGCATCTCTGAAATGCAAGGAGGATATGCTATATAGCTTATTGTTGAGTCCTCAAGGTAAATTGCTATTTGATTTTTTCATTATAAGAGATGATGTAGATAATTTCATACTTGAGATTTGCGATCGTTATCTAAATGAAATTCGACTAAAGCTATGTCAGTATAAAATGCGATCTGATGTAGAGATAGTAATAGAAGAAAATTTCAAGACAATAATCTGCATGAGTGCAGGCAGCGTCGATCACAAAGAAGTTTTATATCTGGATCCAAGATCTAAAGAACTTGGATCGAGAGCTATCATACACAATGATATGTATAGTGTAAATCAAGATATTATTGATCAATATCATGCTACTAGAATATCAAATAATATCGCAGAATGCGGAATTGATTTTGGTATAGGGGAATTCTTTCCATTTGCGCTTGGCATGGAAAAAATTGGCGCAATAAGTTACAATAAAGGATGTTATATAGGTCAAGAAATAATTTCTAGATTTAAGCACAAGAACTCTCAATATAAGAGTGGAATATACCAGATTAAATTTAATAATGTGAATAATAATATAGGAGCTTTAAAAGATGAAGTCATAATGCATGATGGAAATAAAATTGGCATAATGCTTGGGACTTATATGAATTTGGGGCTCGCATTACTGGATCATCACAAAGTTCAGCTTATAATTGAAGGAGGCTTTAGTCACAGAGTAGAGATTGGTCAATGTTTGGCAAATTTAATAATTGAATGATTAAATATTTCAATGCATCATAAATTTCTTTAATTCAAATTTCTTTAGTGATTTGTTCTATAAGCAATCCCAAATAAATTTTTTAAAAGATCTTTGTCTGCTTGAGTATCATTGTTTTGAGTTGTAAGTAATTTTTCTCCATAAAAAATAGAATTTGCGCCGGCTAAAAAGCAGAGTGCTTGCGCTTCTTTTGATAAATTACTCCTTCCCGCAGAAAGTCTAATCTTTGCCTTTGGCATAGAAATTCTGGCTGCTGCAATCATACGTACAAGCTCCAGTGGATCTATAATATCTCTATGTTCAAGAGGCGTGCCTTTTACCGGAACAAGCGCATTAATTGGAACACTTTCTGGATATGGATCTAAATTCGCTAAAATACTCAGCATTTCAGCTCTATCTTCTATACTTTCGCCCATGCCAATAATTCCCCCACTGCAGACTGAAATCTTGGCATCAATAACATGCTTTATAGTTTCTAGACGCTCATTAAAATGTCTCGTGGAAATTATCTTTTTATAAAATTTTGGTGAAGTGTCTATATTATGATTATATGCATCAAGTCCAGCTTCTTTAAGTAGCATGGCCTCTTCTTTATTTAGAGTGCCAAGCGTTACGCATGCCTCCATTCCCATTTCTTTCACTCCGCGCACCATACTCAAAATACTCTCAAATTGTTTGCCTTTTGGAATTTTACGCCAAGCTGCCCCCATGCAAAATCTTGTTGCGCCATTTTCTTTTGCTATTTTTGCTTTTTTCAAAACATCTTCAGTATTCATTAATGATTCTTTTTGCAGTTCAGTTTTGTTTGCATAATGAGCTGATTGAGGGCAATATTTACAATCTTCTGGGCAAGAACCAGTTTTAATACTAAGAAGGCTTGCAAGCTGCACTTCATCGATTGGAAAATATTCTAAATGAATTTTTTGCGCCTTCCTTAGAAGTGGCAAAAGAGGCATTTCTAACATTTCTACAATATTTTCTTTTGAATAAATCTCTTTATTAGTACCATCAACTGTGCTTTGTATTTCTTGCATTTTATGATTTAAAGCTGTTTAAAAATTTCACTTAAATAGCATGAGGGCGATATAAGAGCAATGAAGCAAATTAAAAGATGTTACGATGATTTTCTTACTCTTAGAAAAAATGAAAAAACTTTTAGGCATTTGATGGAATTTAAAAGCTTAGGAGCGGGGCGTATTTTAGAGTATGGGGGGAGGCGGTATATTAATTTTGCAAGTAATGATTATTTAGGCTTAGCAAAAGATAAAAGATTAATTAAACAATCTGTTATATATGCAAAAGAATATGGAGTTGGTTCTGGTGCATCTAGCTTAATTACTGGTTATAGTTCTTTTACTGAAAAATTAGAAAAAAAAATAGCAAAATGGCAGCAAAAAGAATCTGCGCTGATTTTTCAATCTGGCTTTCAAGCAAATTGCAGTATAATTGCAGCATTGCTTGATATGCGTATTTTAAGAGAAGAGCCAATTGTATTTGTTGATAAAAAAATTCATGCAAGTATTCACTTTGGGCTTCGAGCTGCAAAAGTAAGGCCTCATTATTATGACAATTGCAATATGGAGCATCTAAATTTATTACTGGATCAATATAAAAATGACTTAAGACCTAAATTTATTATTACTGAAAGCTTATTTAGTATGGATGGTAATACAATAGATGTTGATAGGATAAAGGAGCTAAAAAAGCAATATGACTGTTTTTTAATATGTGATGAAGCGCATTCTGCTGGATTATTTGGTGAGAACGGGTCTGGTATTGCTTGCGACGTTGCAGATTGTGTCATAGGTACTTTTAGTAAGGCGCTTGGTGTATTTGGCGCATATGTCGCATGTGATGAATCTCTCAGGCAATACCTTATAAATTGTAGTGTTGGATTTATATATTCCACAAGTCTCCCACCTCAGGTTTTGGGACCAATAAATGAGGCAATTGATTTAATACATGAACTTCAGAAAGATAGAGATTTGCTGCACAGAAATGCTAAGGAGCTGAGAGAGGCAATAAAATCCTATGGATTTGATATAGGACTTTCTAATTCTCATATAATACCTGTGATAGTTGGAAAAGAAGAGGCAGCTCAAGAACTTGAAGCAAAATTAAAGTCTTTTGGTATTTGGTGTAGTGCTTTACGTACTCCTACTGTTCCAAAAGGTGCATCTAGAATTAGAATATCATTATCTAGATTTCACACACAAGAAGATATAGAAGCGCTTCTTGCTGCTCTTAAAGCTTTTTGATAATTGATGATGTATATTAAATGTAAATGTAAATTTTAGAATTTTTAGAGAATTAGGTCTTTATGAAGAATGTTGTATTTGTACATGGTCTTGGTTTAAATAGTGATGCTTGGAGTGGAGTTTTTTACTTACTAAAGAATCACGCTCATTGCAATTTTATTGATCTTGGTTTCATTAAAAGTAATGAGACCTCTAATGTAAATGAGATATTGAATTTGGGAGATATTTTTGTTGGTCATTCTATTGGTTTACTCTGGATTCTTTGTAATTTAACAAATTGTAAAAATGCCAAAGGCATAATTTCTGTGGCAAGTATCCCATGTTTTTTTCAATTTATGCAAGATGAGGCGTTATTGAATATGAAAAATGGCTTTATTTCTGATATTACTCAATCGATGTTTAGTTTTTGGAATCGTATTGGTTTTGAAGGGGATGTTACGCCTCATAGAGTAGAAGATGTAAATTTAGAGAATATGCAAAATGGAATAGAATGGCTCAGAAATTGGGATGGAAGATCTGCAATAAAAGATACAAAGTATAAAATATTAGCGCTTGCAAGTAGAGATGACGTAGTTGTTACGGAAGAAATATCCAAAGAAGTTTGGGGTGATTATGATTTAAAGTTCTGTGATAATGGATCTCACATTCCGCATATTAAAAATCCATTTTGGATTGCATCTAATATAATAAAAATGCTTCATGAGATATAAGCATTGTGTTGCTGAATGCTTTTGCATAAAAAACTAATTGTGGAATATAAAGAGAGTTTAAAGAAAGCCTTTGGTTCTGCGGCTGAGGATTATCATTTGCGTGCGTTATTTCAAAAAGAAGTGGCGTATGATTTATGCTGCATTCTTCCAATATCTAAATATAAAGAGAAGCAACATACATATAAAATCTTAGAAATTGGATGCGGTAGTGGATTTTTAACTGAATATTTATTAACAAGTTTTCCAAATGCTCATTTATGGATAACAGATCTCTCAGCAGATATGTTAAATGCATGTAAGCAAAATATGAGAAGCTTCGAGCATTGCAATATTACTTACAAATTATTAGATGGGGAAAATTTAAATTCTTCTTTTGCTGCAAATCATCAATTTGATTTAATAGTAAGCAATATGGCATTTCAGTGGTTTCGTGATGCTGATGCGTCTATAGAGCAAATAATGAGTTATTTAAAAGAAGATGGCGCACTATATTACGCAATGAGCAGCCATAATCATTTTTGGGAATGGTATGAATCTGCAAAGCAAGTGGGGTTAATAAATGGATATAAAAAAATTATTCCAGCTGGAATCTTAATGCAGAAAGTGCAAAAAATTAATTACGGCAATACGCTAAATTTTTTAAAATATATGAGTCAAACTGGCATTAATCAATATACTCCCAACGTATACTTAGATGCAAGCTCGAAGAATTGCGTTTATAAAGTAAGAAGCGCTTTAAAGTTATGCGATGCAATGCACAAAGGCTTTATAACATGGCACGCTGCTATTTGCTCTTTGAACTTTTAAATCCCAATTCTCATTAATGCAATTCTCATTAATGTGATAATTGTACTTGTGGAATATTTATACATTACTTTTTGACAATTTTAATTTACGCCAATGAGCAATAAATGATTCTATTTCGCTTTTTGTGTTAATGTCACTTAAACTAACTCGAATTGCAGTATTTGCAATATCTAGATTAAAGCCCATAGCAGTTTGAATATATGGATTACCTATGGAGCCTGAAGAGCATGCAGAGCCTGCGCTCACAGATATGCCGTTATTGTCAAAATATATAACCTGAGAAATGCCCTGAAGACCATTCATTCCAATTGAAGATGTATTTGGTAATCTATGCATTGCATTATATCCAAAAATAATTGCGCCTAAATCTAAAAGCTCAGCTTCAATATAGTTTCGAAGTTCAAGAACATGCGACTGAAATGCATGAATTCTTTTATTTGCTAAAGAGCAAGCAACTGCAAATGCATATATTGCAGCTACATTATGAGTGCCAGATCTTATTCTATACTCTTGTCCACCACCTTTTATTATGGGTGTTAAATCTATAGTATCCCTTACAACAAGAGCTCCAACACCAGGAGGCCCGCCAATTTTATGAGAAGAGAGAGTAATTAAATCAATGCCTAAATCATCTATATTAATAAGAATTCTGGATGGGCATTGACTTCCATCTGTATGTAAAATGGCATTATATTGCTTTGCAAGCCTTGCAACTTCTTTAATAGGTTGGATTACGCCTGTTTCATTATTGGCAAGTATCACAGAAATAAAAATAGGCTTTGTGTCTTTATTTTGTATAAGTAGATTCTCTAGATGCTCTAAATTAACAACTCCATCTGAATTTACAGAAATAATATCTGCATCTTTTATTGCTTTAAATACAGAAGGATGCTCAATTGCAGATATTAATATGCGCCTATTCTCGATGCCATTGAGCGCAAGATTATTTGCTTCTGTGCCAGAAGCAGTAAAGATCACCTTAAAATTACTATTTGCACCAATCATTTCTCTAACAGTTTGTCTTGCATGCTCTAAGTAATGTCTTGCAATTCTGCCATGATGATGAACAGAAGAGGGGTTAAGCGGCAAGCGAAGCAAAGAGATCATTGCGTTGTATGCATCTTCGCAAATGTAAGAAGTTGCGTTATGATCTAGGTAAATATTCTTGGAATGTGATTTATGCATGGCTTTATTAATTCTAATATTTCATACGCTTTTAAATGCAAAAAAGCTTAATATACAATAAGTGAAGCATCTGCGTTAAAAATAATCTTGCATTTTTTATGTATACTGATAGAGAATCTAGATTTATTCTTTCGTAAAAGAGGTCATGCAAGAAGTAATTTTTAATGGTACGGCTGGCAAAATAGAGGGAAAATTTCACGCATCAAAAGATATATATGCTCCTGTTGCATTAGTACTGCATCCGCATCCTGCGTATGGAGGTACAATGAATAATAAAGTTGTTTATAAAATCTTTCACACTTTTGTAGCGAATAATTTCTCTGTATTAAGGTTTAATTTTAGAGGTGTTGGGAGATCTCAAGGGGTATTTGATAATGGAGTTGGAGAGCTTTTAGATGCCGCTTCTGCTCTTGATTGGCTACAAGCTCATGCAACTGGTGCAAGTTGTTGGGTAGCTGGCTTTTCTTTTGGCGCATGGATTGGAATGCAGCTTTTAATGAGAAGGCCAGAACTGCACTATTTTATATCTGTAAGTCCTCCAGCTCATTCTCAGGATTTTAGTTTTTTATCCCCTTGTCCTACGCCGGGAATTATAGTGCAGGGCACAAAAGATGAAGTTGTGTCTGAGAAATCTGTTTTTTCTTTATATGAAAAAATCGATAAACAAAAAAATAGCGATGTAGAATATGCTGCAATAACAGACGCAGATCATTTTTTTACAAATCATATGAATGAGTTAGAAAAAGAACTGGATGACTATATTAAAGAGAAAGCTAATATTCCAATTGAAGTATTAAATCTTAAAAAGACTCGTAAAAATCATACTGGCGTTCCAAATTAAGATTCATGAGGAAATTAATCAATGATTTAAGGTGAGATTATTTCATATTCACTGATTACGCTTATTCTGTATATAGGTTTTGTATTATTATTTATAGTGCTTGCGATATATTTATTTTTGAATATTAAGCATATTAAAATCAATGCAATTAAGAGTAATGAGTCATTAATTGAGTATATAAATTTCTTTAATTCATCCCTTAAAGAGCAAATAAAATATTTAGAAGATAATATATATAAACAGATAAATTCTTTAAGTGTTGCTCAAAAATCGCAGATTGAGCTTATTGCGGACCAAATGAAACATTTTAGTAATAGCAATGAATCTGCGATGGAGAATATTAGGCGCTTTATTCAAGAATGTTTATTTAGGATGCAAGAGAATAATGATAAGAGACTTGAGCAAATAAGAGTTACAGTAGAAGAGAAGCTGCAATCAACATTAGAAAAGAGATTAAAAGAATCTTTTTCTATTGTAAGTGATAGATTAGAAGCCGTTCATAAAGGGCTTGGAGAGATGCAAAATCTTGCATCTGGAGTTGGAGATTTGAAAAAAGTACTAACTAATGTGAAAACAAAGGGGATATGGGGCGAGGTGCAGCTTGGAGCTATTTTATCTCAAATTATGCTGCCAGAGCAGTATGCGGAAAATGTTACTGTAAAGCCAAGATCTCAAAATAGAGTGGAGTATGCAATAAAATTACCAACAAAGCAAGATGGCTCTGATGTATTACTTCCGATTGACGCAAAGTTTCCGCTAGAAATATATCAGAATTTAGTTGCGGCGCAAGAAGCATGCGATACAAAAGCCTCTGCGGAATATCTCAATTCTTTGCAAATGCATATTAAAAAATCTGCAAAACTTATTTCAGAAAAATATATACACCCGCCTCATACGGTAGATTTTGCAATTATGTTTTTGCCAATTGAAGGTATGTATGCAGAAGTTCTAAGATTTCCCGGTATCATAGAGGAAATACAAAGTAAATATAGAGTAATTATAACAAGTCCAACGACATTAAGTGCTATTTTAAATAGCTTACAGATTGGTTTTAAAACGCTTGCAATAGAGCGTCGTTCTGGAGATATATGGAGATTATTTGCTTCCCTGAAGCCTGAATTTGCAAAATTTAGTGCACTTCTTAGCAAGACAAGGATTAAATTAGATCAAGCAAGTAATGCAATTGAAGAAGCGGAGGCTAAAACAATGTCTATACATAACAAGATAGAAAATAGCACTAGAGATTTTATTGCATCTGATTTAGATGAGAAACTAAATTCTCAAGAGTAGAATTATCTCAAAATTATCTCTTCTTATTTGTAAAAATTAATATATAAAACGGCTTATAAAAAACATCTTATAAAAAATATTCATAAAGGTAATGCAATATAGCATCTTACTGTATTAGTATTTTAATATGGTAAATTTCAAAAATTATTAATACTTATATTGTACTGTGCGTTACTATTTTTGAGTTTTTTAAGCTGAAGTATTCTTGACTTTTTTTTTGATATGCTGTAGAAGTGCATTCCTTATGCTCTTTTAATAGATTTATATAAGTTTTTCTAGGCTTTGCTTTATTTTAGGGTTTTGTTTTATTTTAGATAAATCTGACATGTACTTTTTAATGAGCTTAGGAGTTTATGAATAATATTGAGGTAAAAAATGGCTCGTATAGCGGGAATTAACGTCCCTGTTCAAAAAAAAATACCTTTTGCGCTAACTGCAATATATGGCATTGGCGTTTCTACTGGCGTGAAGATTTGCGAAGAAGCTTGCATTGATAAAGAAAAAAGGATTAAAGATTTAAATCCTGATGAATTAAATGCAATAAGATCTATAATAGATGGCAAATACACAACAGAAGGAGATTTAAGAAAGGAGGTTGGAGATAATATTAAATGCTTAAAAGAAATAAAATGCTATAGAGGTCTAAGGCATAGACAAAGATTACCTATGCGGAGTCGAACCAGAACAAACGCTAGAACAAGGAAAGGCCGCGCTCTTGCTATTGCAGGTAAGAAGAAAATCTAGTTATTCTTTATTAGTATTATTATGCTTTATATAAATATCGTTAATATAGAAATAGGTATATTTTAAGTGGTCAAAAAAGCTTTATCAAAAAGAAGAAATATAGCGTCTGGCGTAGTAAATGTGAGCGCAACTTTTAATAACACAATAGTCACTATTGCAGATGCCAGTGGTGATGTTGTGTCTTGGTCTTCCGCTGGAGCAAATGGCTTTAAAGGATCTAGAAAATCTACTCCTTATGCCGCTCAAGTTTCCGCTGAAGCTGCTGCTGCTAAAGCTGTTGAAGCGGGTATGAGAACAGCTGTGGTAAAATTAAAAGGTCCTGGTGCAGGCAGAGATGCTGCGGCCCGTGCACTTGTAAATCTTCTAAATATTACTGCGATACACGATGTAACTCCCGTTCCTCATGGTGGCTGTAGAAAGCGTAAGCGCAGGAGAGTTTAAAAAGAAAGAAAAAATTTCTCAAATAATAATTAAGAAATGATGGAAGAAACTAAATCTGTCTTTGGATGCTTAGGTTTAACTAGACCTGCTGAATATTTTCTTACTGAATTAAGTGGTAATGTTTCGGTTTTTAAGGTTGAGCCTCTAGAAAAGGGTTTTGGGGCAACGCTAGGAAATGCTCTTAGAAGAATAATGATGTCTTCAATTCGTGGTGCATCTATTATTGCAATAAAAATAGATGGAATCGATCATGAGTTTTCATCTATGGAAGGAATGACTGAAGATGTAGTTGAATTAATGCTAAACATAAAAGATGTTGCAATAAAATATACTGGCCCATCTAAAAAGAAAGCTTTTATTGATGTAACAGGCCCAATGGCAGTTAATGCGGGTATGATTGTAGCGCCAAGTGAAGTTGAAATTATGAATCCTGAATTACATATTTGCAACCTTGCCGAAGGCACTCATCTTAAAATAGATCTTGTGATTGGTACTGGCATTGGTTATGCAACTGCAGATGAGCATGATCTTGAAGGTATGTCAACTAATGCGTTGCCTATAGATGCTCTATTTTCTCCAATCAGGAGGGTTGTATATAGCGTTGAAAGGAGTAGAATAGGTGAGCAAACAGAATTTGATAGATTATTAATTACAATAGAGACTGATGGCTCTATTGATGCTGGTATAGCATTAAGTCAGGCTTCCAGAATCATGATAGATCAACTTAGCATCTTTATATGCGATAGTGATCCTGCATCTGTTGAACAAGAGCAAAAGCAAGAGCCGGAAATTAATCCTAACCTCTTAAAAAAGGTCGAGGATTTAGAATTATCTGTTCGTTCTCATAATTGCTTAAAAAATGATAATATAGTATATGTCGGTGATCTTGTAACAAAGACAGAACAGAAAATGCTTCAAACTCCAAATTTTGGAAAAAAATCTCTTTGCGAGATTAAGGATGTATTGAATAATATGAATTTGAGTTTTGGAATAGAAATTAAAGGTGGTTGGCCGCCTCCAAATTTAGATGAGTTAATACAGAAAAATTCTGGCAATAAGGTATAATGATATGTTTTTAAAGGTATAAAAATGAGGCATAGAATTAAGAAAAGCAAGCTAGGCAGAAGATCAGAGCATAGAAAGTCTTTATTTATGAATCTCATAAAAGAAGTTATTCAGCATCGTCAAATCGTAACAACATTAGCGAAAGCAAAAGCTGTAAGACCTGAATTGGAGACTGTAATCTCAAAGGCGCTTGTTGCGGATAATGCACTTCATAAGAAAAGAGAGCTATTTTCTTATTTTATGAATGATAAAACTTTTGTTAATAAGATTATTGGCGTTGCAAAAGAAAATTTCATAGGGCGTCCAGGTGGTTATTCTAGAATTGTTAAAGCGGGTTTTAGAAAAGGGGATAGTGCGCCTATGGCAGTGTTTCAGCTATGCGAGCCTCTTGTGAAGTAAAAGAAAAAAGATTAAGTGTAAAAAGTTTAAAGATACAGTTGTTTTATAAGTTTCATTCGCATATATTTTGGAGTACTTTTTATATTTAATTTAAATTGGAAATCCAATTTCTTATAAAAAATACTGCATATGTTTAGCTCTTTAAGTGATGGATTTGATAAAATTTTTGCAAAATTAAAGGGCAGAGGTTTTATTACTGAGGCAGATATTAAAGAAGTTACAAGAGAAATCAGAATTAATCTTCTTGAAGCTGATGTCTCCCTATCTGTTATCAAGCATATAACAGAGAAAATAAAAAATTCCCTTGCAAAAAAAGAGATTGTAAAAAGTCTCAAGGCATCAGAAGTCATAATGAACTCTGTGCATAATGAACTCCTTTCTATATTACAGCACGAAAATCAAAAATCTGATCCAGCTGATCTTGCGCGTAAAAAGATATTACTTGTAGGATTGCAGGGCGCGGGCAAGACATCTACTGCAGGAAAATTAGCGCTTTATTTATCAAATATAAAGCGTAAAATATGCATGGTATCTCTTGATAATAGGAGGCCAGCT
The DNA here is from genome assembly GCA_027621485.1 of Pseudomonadota bacterium. GTDB lineage: Bacteria > Pseudomonadota > Alphaproteobacteria > Rickettsiales > Midichloriaceae > JAQCBG01. Next base: position 2,406 of record JAQCBG010000001.1, on the reverse strand, counting down.
GCGCAGAAGCAATTAGAGCTTTTAGGTGCGCGAATTAAAGTGGAGACGCTACCAATTATAGAAAATCAAAAGCCTGAAGAAATAACGAGACGTGCAATTTTGTATGCAAGAGATGCAAATATAGATACTTTAATTTTAGATACCGCTGGCAGAAGTAATTTAGATCAAGATCTTATTAATGAGTTAAAGCATATACAAAAAATTGCTGATGCCGAAGAAATACTCTTGGTTGTAGATAGCATGCTAGGCCAGAGCGCAGTACGAATTGCTGAAGAATTTCAAAAGCATATCAATATAACTGGAATTATTTTTACAAAAATTGATGGTGATGCAAGAGGTGGCGCAATGCTTAGTATGCGCTTTACAACTGGTGTGCCGATAAAATTTTTAAGTACGGGAGAAAAGCCAGAAGATTTTGAGGCATTTCATCCTGATAGAGTTGTGTCTAGAATACTTGGTATGGGGGATGTTGAAACTTTAGTAGAAAAAGTTAAAGCTGCCTCTGAGGAGGATCTTCATTCAATGCAAAATAAATTGCAACAAGGAAAGTTTGATATGGATGACTTTCTAAAGCAATTAAAGATGTTAAAGAAGCTTGGAGGCTTTAGTAGCATCTTGGGAATGCTTCCCGGATCTTTTAAGCAATTTACCGGAATACTTAATAACGAAAATACTGAAGGTATTGATAGTAAATCTCTTATTAAAAGTAGCGAAGCTATTATACTGTCAATGACAAAGAAAGAGAGAAGAAATCCCAGAATTATAGATGCATCTAGAAAAAAAAGAATAGCAAATGGCTCGGGTTCGTCTGTTGCAAGCGTAAATAAATTACTCAAGCAATTCACCACAATGCAAAATTTAGCAAAGCAGTTTTCAGGTTCATCTATGCAAGATATTATGAAGAAGTTTAAAATGCCTTTTTAGACACCTTAAATCAATGCTAAATAAACAATACTCGCAATTACAAGATAATAAAAAATCTAAAAAAATTCAAAATAACAATACTCTAAAAGATCTTGAATCTGCTCTTCGTAAAAATTTATTAAGAAGAAAGAAAAAAGCAAAAAAAGATACGCTTCAGTAATTTATTGCATATTAAGTGCTCTAAAAAAATAATTACAAGCTCTTTAAAGAAATCAGTTTTATTTGAGATATATTTTCTCTATATCAATTAGATATCACGATATACTTCATTTTTACATATATTCTTTTATATCATTAAGTTAAAAGCTATTTATAGAAGCTATTTTAAATCAGAATTCTGGCATATGTGAAAAGCATCCTATTTTTAGGAAAAGAAATTATCTTGAAATGCAATGCATCAAATCGCAAGAAATTATTAAAAAGAGTTATTAATGTTCGATTTAATTCTTCTGCAGATGCTTAATTGAATGTTTTTGATAAAAAAAATAATTTTTAGTAAAAATATCGCATCAATGACTTGACTAGTATCTTTAATGTTGATATAAGTCTCTCTCACGCTTTTTCTGATTTAAGGAAAAATCAGAAAACATCTTCTTAAAACGAGATGAAGCGTTCTTTGAAATAGTGAAGTATAGTAAGACAGTAGCAAAAATTACATAAAACTGTGTTTACATATAGTTCATTCTGTATGAGAAATTCAGTAGATCAAAACATGAGAGTTTGATCCTGGCTCAGAGTGAACGCTGGCGGCGTGCTTAACACATGCAAGTCGAACGAACCTTATAGTGCTTGCATTATAAGGTTAGTGGCAGACGGGTGAGTAATACATGAGAATCTGCCTCATAGTACGAAATAACCACTGGAAACGGGGGCTAATGTCGTATATTGCCGAGAGGCAAAAGATTTATCGCTATGAGATGAGCTCATGCAAGATTAGCTAGTTGGTGGGGTAAAGGCCTACCAAGGCTACGATCTTTAGTTGGTCTAAGAGGATGATCAGCCACACTGGAACTGAGATACGGTCCAGACTCCTACGGGAGGCAGCAGTGAGGAATATTGGACAATGGGCGAAAGCCTGATCCAGCAACGCCGCGTGAGTGATGAAGGCCTTAGGGTTGTAAAGCTCTTTTAGTGGGGAAGATAATGACGGTACCCACAGAAAAAGTCCCGGCTAACTTCGTGCCAGCAGCCGCGGTAATACGAAGGGGACTAGCGTTACTCGGAATTATTGGGCGTAAAGCGTGCGTAGGCGGCTTTGTAAGTCAGAAGTGAAAGCCTTGAGCTCAACTCAAGAATTGCTTTTGAAACTGCATGGCTAGAGTATTGAAGGGGATAGCGGAATTCCTAGTGTAGAGGTGAAATTCGTAGATATTAGGAGGAACATCAGAGGCGAAGGCGGCTATCTGGTCATTCACTGACGCTGTTGCACGAAAGCGTGGGGAGCAAACAGGATTAGATACCCTGGTAGTCCACGCAGTAAAC
>JAQCBG010000069.1 GCA_027621485.1 Pseudomonadota bacterium | reverse complement strand
ATTAAATGCCCAATATCATTTTGTAAAAATTGCTAGTTTAAAAGAATTATTAATTAATTTTAAAAATGCTAAATATCTAATATTTGCTGACTTATTAAGTGAGATTGCATTTATTGAAATATTAATTTTAAAAGTACAGCAATATTATATTGTGGATAGATATATTGTAGACAGATAATATGGCAATATGTCACTTTAGTTATAAAATGTTTACAAGAAGTAAAGGTCATTCAGCAGTGGGGAAAGCTGCATATAGATCAGCAGAGAAGTTGTATGATCAAAGATTAGATAAGACATTTGATTATAGTAATAAAAGTGATCTTTTATATAAAGAAATTATGTTATCAAAAAGTGCACCAGAGAAATTTTTAAATAGGGAAATATTATGGAATGAAGTAGAAGCTTCTGAGAAGCGAAAAGATTCACAATTAGCAAGAGAAATAGAAGTATCATTACCAAAAGAACTTACAGAAGAACAAAACATCAAACTCGCAAAAGAGTATGTTAAAAATCAATTTATATCTCTTGGGATGATAGCAGATTTATGCATTCATAAAGGTCATGGTAGAGATCAGCCGCATGCACATATAATGCTAACAACTAGAGAGGTGTCAGAAAAAGGTTTCGGAAAAAAAGTAGTAGAATGGGATAAACAACCTATTTTATATAATTGGAGAGAAGAATGGGCTAATTGTGTAAATAAGCATTTAGCGAAAGCAGGTCTGGATATAAAAATAGATCATAGGAGTAATAAAGAGCGTGGTATAGACCTAGAGCCACAGAATAAAATAGGCCCAAATGATGGTAGAGCAAGGTATAGTGAGAAAGTGCTAGAACATGATGATATAGCAAGGCGTAATGGAGAGAAGATATACAGTGACCCAAGTATAGCAATAAAGGCGTTATCTCATTATAAATCAACATTTACACATGAAGATATAGCTAGATTTGTAAATACGCATACGGTGGATGTTGAACAATTTGAGAAAGTATATCAAAAAATAAAGAATTCAGAGGAATTAATAAAATTAGGTAAGGACGATAGGGATAGAGACAGGTACACAACAAAGGAGATGCTGGATATTGAATACAGGATGGTGAGGCAATCTCAGAGTTTAAGTGATGCAGCGAATCATCAAATAGATTTGGAATATAGGGAGAGAGTTATAAAAGATAAAGGGTTAAGTGAATCACAAGGAGAAGCATTTAGGCATATTACAGGTGATAGAGATATGGCATGTGTAGTTGGATATGCAGGAAGTGGTAAGAGTTATATGTTGGGAGCGGCAAGAAAGGTATGGGAGAAAGAAGGATATAATGTGGTAGGAATGGCGTTATCTGGAATAGCTGCTGAAAACCTAGAAGGTGATAGTGGTATAAAGAGTTATACGGTAGCAAACAGAATGGTTAATTGGAATAATGAAAGAGAGAGGTTGCAGAAGAATGACATAGTAGTGGTGGACGAAGCGGGAATGTTAGGTAGTAGAGATTTATCAAAGATAATAGATGAAGTAACATTTGCAGATGCAAAGGTGGTACTTATAGGAGATCCACAGCAATTACAAGCAATAGAAGCAGGAGGAGCATTTAGGGGAGTAATAGAAAGAGTAGGACATGTTGAGTTAAATGACATAAGAAGACAGAAGGAGAGTTGGCAGATTGATGCAACAAAATTGTTAGCACTTGGAGAAATAGGAGATGCAATTGGGGAATATGGAGAAAGGAAAATGGTGCATGCATTTAAAGATGTAGCAAAAGCAAGAGAGGTAATGGTAAATGATTGGCATAAAGCGGTATCAGAAAATAAATCTGCGATAATGTTGAGTTTTACAAGAGCGGATGTAAAGGCGTTAAATGATAGGGCTAGGGAAGTAAGGAGGGCAGAACTAGGAATAGAAGCTAAATTTGATACGAATAATGGCAAGAGAGACTTTGCAATTGAGGATAGGATTTACTTTTTAAAGAACGATAAGGAGCTTGGAGTAAAGAACGGGACGCTTGGAACAATTGATGGTTTTGATGGATGGAAGTTTGAAGTTAATTTAGATAAAGGCGGGAAGGTAGTATTTGATATAAGAGATTACAATCATATAGACCATGGATATGCAGCAACGATACATAAATCACAAGGGATAACTGTAGATAAGGCATTTGTGATGCCATCAAAATATATGGATAAGCATAGTACATATGTGGCGATGAGTAGGCATAGAGAGAGTGTAGAGTTATATTGGAGTAAAGACAGGTTTAGAGATCAAAAAGATATGGTATGGAATTTAAGCAAGGAAGGACGTAAAGAATTAGCATTAGATTATTTAGAGAAGGATTATAAGGATACAGCAAGTACTTTTGCAGTTAATAAGGGTGTTGTTGAACTTGATAGGAAAGATATTGAAAAGAGATTAGAGAAGCTGCAAGAAGCAGTGGATTTAGAGGGATATAATAGATATTCAGAGTTAGATAGGATTTTAGGAGAATTCAAAGAAACGTTTCAGTATTCATATATAGAAGATAAATTAGAGAATGGGGAAAGTGCAAGTTATTTAGGAAAAATAGATATAAATGGGAAAGAGTTTTCAATACTTGAGCAAAATGGAATAGGTGGGTGTTTAGTGAAGGATATAAAAATAAAAGATATAAAAGAGGGAGATGAGGTTATGGCAATTAATCAAATAGATAAAAAAGGCATTGAAGTAATGAGTTTAGTTAAGGATGAAGGTCACGGGATAGATATTGATAAAGAAGAGAAGTATGAATATTTGAAAGTAAAGGATGAAATCAAAAATATAGGAAGGAAGCTGTCATCAAAAGAAAATTATAAAATAGATAATAATATAACCACTAATGATATATATAAAGCTTTATACGGAAGGTTACAAAATGTATTGCCTGAATTTGGATTTAAGAGGAAAGGAAATTGTTATGTGTCAACTACAGGAAATAAAGTAGATGGAAGCACAGGATACAAGGGGAAAGTATATGTATATGCAAATAATCCAGGGATATTAGTAGATTATACTAGGGGAAGTAAGTCAATATGGGATTATGTAAGTGAAAATTAAGTAATAAGAAGGATGTATTTGAGTATTTAGCAAGTAGTGCAGGAATAAAATCCTATTTTAGCGAGAAGCTTGATATTTTGAATGAAGGAAGAGAAAAGATGAAGGATAATGATAATGCAAATAAAATGAAATATTTAGATGGTGAGCTAGTGGATAAGTTAATAGATAATAATAATGAGGGGTATAAAGAAGAACCGAAACAAGCTATATCATTAGAGATATGGGATAAAGTATATAGTTATTCGTTAGAGAAGATTAATATCAAAAATAACCAAGTAATGAAATATCTCACAGAAGAAAGGGGGTATAAAGAAGAAGTAGTAAAAGCCATGGGTATAGGGTACATGCCAAATAAGAGAGAGTTAATAGAGTATTTAGGGAAAGAAGGCGTATCTTCTGAGAAGACTCAAGAAATAGTCAAGGCATTGGGATGTATAGGATATAGCCATAAGATGGTGATGCCATTTTATGGTAAGAAAAGTGAGATGCTGGGATTAGTGGGGAGGGATATAAAATACAATGAAGATTCAAAGTTTGGTAAATACATATACAGTAAGGGACTTGTAAAAAGCTCAACGATACTAGGGATAGAAAATATAGGAAAATCAAAGGAGATAACGATAGTAGAGGGAATGTTAGATGCAATGAATGCAAAAGTAAGTGGAATAAAGAATGTGGTTGCACTTGGTGGAACAGGAATAAATATCAAGCAATTAGAATTAATTGATAAATTAGGAATAGAGAAGATTAACTTATGTTTAGATAATGATAGCGCAGGGAAAGAAGCAAGTAAAAATATTGCGCTTCAGTTATTTGATAGAAATGACGAGCTTGAGATCAATAAAGTAAGTTTACCAAAGGGAATAAAGGATTTGGATCAATTAATAAGAGAAAAAGGGAGAGATATGGCAAATAATGTGATAGAAAAAGCAAAAGAGGTAAATGTATATGAATTACAAGAAGAACGAGAAATGAAAACATTATCAAAGTTCCAAAAAGAGCGTGATGGATATGAATATGAATTGGAATATAAAAAAAGGTAAA
>JAQCBG010000068.1 GCA_027621485.1 Pseudomonadota bacterium | reverse complement strand
TCTTAATCACAAGACTAATAAGTATTAAGTAAAAAACGAACTATTTTATACATTTGCATGCTAAATGATCCTTTGATCATAATGGAATCATTTTCTGAGAGTAATTGAATTAATGAAAGCTTTATATCTTCTATTGAATTTAAATGCATGCATTTTACTTTATCTTTAATCTTGTTATATAGTGCGTTCATTGCACTACCAAATGTAATCACTACATCAATTTTCAATTTTTCTATATCTGCTTCCAATTCTATATGCAGTCTTTCTGCGTGTACACCCAGCTCCTTCATATCACCAAGAACAACTATTGACCTACCATTCTTTTTTGTGCTCATTAAAGAAAGATATGATATTGCAGCCCTCATGCTCTCTAAGCTTGCATTGTAAGATTCATCTATAAGCGTAATATTATTTTTTAATTCATGAGTAATACCCCTGCCCTGAAGCGGCTTAAATTCACTTAATCTATCTGCTGCTTTTTGAATATCAATACCTAGTATTGCACTTAAAGCAAGACTAGACATAATATTGCTCATTAGATGCATATGATTTGAATGCTTTATATGAACTGCCTTATCAAAACATTTTATCTTAAGTGTATGCTTTGATGCATGATTATCTAGATATACATCAGCATCCTTTTTTCCAAAAGTCACAACTTTTATTTCTCTTGTTTTTGCGCAGCTACTTAGATATTCAAAATACTCATCATCTACATTAAGTATTGCAGTACTATGAAGTCTCCTCATATGATTGAATATCTCTGATTTTGCACTTGCTATATCTTTTTTTGATTGAAAAAATCCTAAATGCGCAGATCCTATATTGGTAATAATTGCAATATCTGGGTGCGCAATACTAGATAAATGATCAATTTCTCCAGGAGCGCTCATTCCCATTTCTAATATATAAAAATCATTTCCTAAATTGCAATTAGCAAGAAAAAGAGGCATACCAAAGTGATTGTTGAGGTTTTTATATGTAAAGCAAGTATTTTCAACGCCAAGCGCTAACGCAGACATTATCTTTGTTGTTGTCTTGCCTACACTGCCAGTAATACCTATAATTTTTGCATGAATATTTTTTTTAATTTGTTCTCTTTTATATATTGCAAGTTTATTGAGTGCATCCGTTGTATTTGGAACTTGTAATATCTTAGATTGCAAGTCTTTTGCATATTTTATATCATTATTAATAATGCAAATTGCAGCTCCTTTATTTAAAGCATCTCTAACAAAATTACCTCCATCAAAATTCTCTCCTTTGATGCCTAAGAATATGTCATGCTCTTTAATGCTTCTTGTATCAATGGAAATTTCTGAGCTCTGAAAATTATAATGTATATCTGGAATATTAAGAGCATCTGAAAGCTTTTTTGCATTCCATGTATTCAAACTTCCACTTATACATTTCATAAAACTTTTAAAAAGATGACTGAATGGCTTATGATGTGAAAGCAGAAAAGTAACATCAACATAGAAAAGAATCAATATAGAAGAGAATTTGTGTTGACTTACATCAAACAGCAAGGATATACCCTATTTAATCCTTTGATTCACAACAAAAAATAATGGCGTTATGCTTATTGCAAAGACTGATATAGAAATAAAAATATTTAATCTGGTACGCAAAGTACTTCTTGCAATGAATTTTTCTATTGTACGCGTTCTTTTTAAGAAGCACACTGGAGACTCCACTGTACAGATAATGATTGAAAGAGATTGCGGCACGCCAATTAGTATTCAAGATTGCTCAAATGCAAGTAAAGTTATTAGAAAAGTACTGGATGTAGAAAATATAGCAAAGCGTAACTACACTCTTGAAGTTACTTCTTGTGGTATTAATAGACCAATAACATCTGTGACAGATTTTAAAAAATTTCTTGGAAGAAAAGTACATATTAAACAGTCAAGCTTAGATCAGTTAAGCTCTATAAAAGGTACTTTGATTGATGTTGGTGATGAGGGTATCACGATAGATTATAAAAGTAATATTTACTCAGTCAATTTTAACAGCATCGCTGATGCAAAGCTCATCGGCGAGACTATATAAATAAGGATATATTCAATAAGAAGATTGTTAAAGAAATGTCATTAAATGCCTTTGGTAATAAAGAATTACTGCAAATTGTAGATTCCGTTGCTCGCAATAAATCAATACAAAAAGAAAATATATTTCTTGTGCTAGAAGATGCATTAAAAGCGGCTGCAAAACAAAAATATGGCTCAGATCAAGAACTAGATGTAAAGATTGATAGAAACACAGGAGAAATTAGATTTTATAAAATAAATCTAGTAGTCGAAAATGAAGAGCAAATTTTACAATTAAAAGACGAAGGAAAAAGCGCTATACTCATTGAATACGCAAAACTTAAGAAAGCTGATGTTGCTATAGGGGATATTCTTTATGAATTATTACCACCTCTAGATATGGAGCGCGTTGCTTCTCAATACGCTAAGCAAGTCATTGTCTCGCAAATAAAAAAAATAGAAAGAGATAGGGAATACGAAGATTTTAAAGATAGAGTTGGGCAAATACTAAGTGGCGTTATAGATAAAATAGAGTATGGCAATATTATACTCAAGATAGGTTCTGCTGAAGCTATTATATATAAGAATCACTTATTGCAATCTGATATCTATAAACAAGGTAGCAGAATAAAGGCATTATTCCTTGAAATTAATAGAGAAAATAATGGACCTCAAATTATTTTATCTAGAACAGATAATAATTTTTTAAAAGCACTTTGCGTTCAGGAAATACCAGAAATTGCAGATGGTATGATTGAAATCAAAGGTGTTGTTAGAGACCCAGGACTTAGAGCAAAAATTGCTGTATATTGCCCTGATAAATCTCTAAGCATAATAGGTGCATGCGTTGGAATAAAAGGAAATCGTATTAAGAGCATTACTAATGAATTACATGGAGAAAAAATAGATATCGTAGAATGGTCTGCTGATATAGGTCAATTTACAGCAAATGCATTCTCTTCCATAGCAATATCGAAGGTAATTGTAAATAGCGCAAAAAATACAGTGGAAGTTGTTGTACAAGCAGAGCAGCAAAGTATAGCAATTGGAAGAAGAGGTCAAAATGTGAGATTAATTTCTGATTTAATTGGCTATGATGTCGAGCTAATGACTGAAGAAGTTGAACTCGAACGTAGAAGCTCTGAATTTAAAGAAATCACAGAGCTCTTCATGCGTGCGTTAGATGTAGAAGAAATTCTAGCTCAACTCCTAGCATCTGAAGGCTTTAGATCTGCACGAGATCTTGCAAATTCAAGCACTGAAAAATTACTCGAGATAGATGCATTAGATGAATATACAGCAAACGAATTAATATCAAGAGCTAAAGAATTCATAGAATTACAAGATAATGAAGAAAAATTAAAATCTCTAGATCAGGAAGCTCTAAAACTAGATTCCATGACAACTGAAATAGCAATATCTCTTAATGATTCTAACATAAAATCAATAAGCGATATAGCCGATCTTTCAAGAGATGAAATGTCTGCAATATTAGAGAAAAAAGAATTAATTGTTGATATAGAGACAATCGACAAAATAATAATGAGCGCACGAAAATTAATTTACAATTTTTAAATTACTATAATTACTATATGCTCAACACTAAAATCATTGCATCATTCTTTTAATGAATAGATGCAATGTATGAGGCACATATTTCCAACTAGTTTAATTGATATATGACAGAAGAAAAAAATAAAAAAAGAAATACACTTGGATTAAGTAGAGGAATTTTAAATAAGCCTTCTGTCATCAAAACTCACAATGACGTCACTCAAGGCAATAAAATAAAGCATGCATCTAAAAATCATAGAGCTTCTAAAAGAGGCTCTACTGTATTAATTGTCAATAGAGACATAGAAAAGCAAAGTATATCTAATAATGATTTCGGTGATTTGACAGATATAGAGCGCAGAAATAGAATTGGAGCATTAAAACGCAGAGAGGGAGAAATTAAGAGAAATGAATCTCAAAATAATGAATCTCAAAATAAATTGGATGCACCACAAATCATCAAAGAAGCTTCAATTCCCGCAGAAAATCATATAACAGCAATCGCATCTGAGGTTAATAAAAATCCTCCTCAGCACAATAAAACCGCAGAGCA
>JAQCBG010000067.1 GCA_027621485.1 Pseudomonadota bacterium | reverse complement strand
AACTTTAAGGTATAAAATATTATGATATAAGAATTATCCATATCCAAATAATTAATGCGACAAAATCAGTGAAGGCAAATGATATAAGAGCTGGTCATGCAATAAAATATAATAACGATATTTATATTGTTTTAAAAACCGCACATACACAACCTGGAAAAGGCGGAGCCTATATTCAGACTGAGATGAAGCAAATACATGGTAAAACAAAGCTAAATGTTCGCTTTCGAAGTAGTGAGGATGTAGAAAAAGCTCATATAGAATCTAAGGAATGTCAATTTCTATATGCAGAAGATGATGTAATTTACTTAATGGATATCGATACGTACGATCAATTAACTGCAAATATCGATACATTACAAATGCAACTCAGGCCTTTTCTTGAAGAGGGTATGATGCTCAATCTACAAATACATGAAAACATTATCATTTCAATAAATATGAAGGAACGCTTAGAAGCTAAAATTACAAAGTGTGATCCTCATATCAAAGGTCAAACAGTAACATCATCTTACAAATCTGCAACACTTGAGAATGGAGCAAAAATCATGGTACCTCCGTTTATAGAAGTTGGGGATAAAATTGCAATTAAATCTCAAACTCTAGAATATATAGAAAGAATATAAAAAATAATTATGCCAATTGATAAAAATACAATAACAGAGATTTTAAAAACCTCCTTTCAAGATGCAGATATATCTTTAAAAGATTTAATGGGAGATCAAAATCATTACGAATTACATATTGCCTCTTCGGCTTTTTCAGGCCTCTCGGTACTCAATCAGCACAAATTAGTGCATAAGGCATTAAAGAATTATTTAGGAGATGCATTGCATGCACTCACAATAAAAACCATACCAAAACACACTGATTCATAAAATATCTTTTTTTTCAATATCCATACTTCTGAATATATTCGTCCTGCACCTCTTTTTTTTCTTTCAGTAACCATGGATTCTCACGCATGATATCATTCTTATACTTAAAATGACACGATCTCTCAGGATTTGGAATATCTATTGGCGAAGTAGGAGTCTTTGATACCAATAATGGAGTTGCAGAAGAAGATCTCACATCATGAGAGGATTGGCTCATTAATAGGCCCTGACTTTCAAAATTATTTATATCATGATGATCATTTGCGCTTTGATTAAAAACAAGGAAGCAACAAAAAACACTGTCGACTACAGCAGTGCAAATTCCCAAGATTATATCTGAACATAAATCTAAAGCACTCATCACAAGAGACCTATTTTTTGATAATCAAAAATTACTGATGCAAGGACACAACCCTACCTCTCATTGCAAGCCCAATTGTGATATTTTTAGCTTTCTCTGTATCCATAGCAGCAAGTATTGGAGCTATCTTAGCTTCCTTCATTTTTTCTATTACATCTAATAATACATCCCACTGCATATCTTCAAAAATCTTCGCTGCATCTTTTGGCTTCATACTTTCGTATATTTTAACCAATCTAGAATTTTTTACATTTTCTTGCCTCTTATATTCATCTATCGAAGATTTAATATCATATTTTAACTTTTCAAATCTTTCTATTTTGCCATCAATCTGACTTTTCACAATATCTAATGAATCTTGTTGAAGTCTCATATTTGATTCTCTCTTCTCAAGCAATAATCTTCTATTGCGAAGATGTTGCAGCAACTCAATTTCCGTAGGCGAGAAATCCCTTACGCTCTCTTCATTAATTTGAGATGATTTTCGTTGTGCGATTTCATTACTCTTGTTATCAAGCTGAGCACTAGATATGACTTCACTACCAGATCCCTTCTTATTATCTACATTTACTTTATCAGGGACTTGATTAGATTTAGAAATATCTTCACTATTATCCTGAGATCCTAAAGACCAATTAGAAAAATCTAACATATCTTTATCAACAACATCTAGTAAGCGATAACCAAGTAAACCTATAAGGCAAACCATTACATATGGTAATAAACGAAGCATGATTTAATTTCTACATATAATTCTCCACACCATCGTCATCATTTTTTTTACTTGTTGTGATGACAGATGCTTTTTTTATTATTTTTCTTGCATAAGAACTCAAGGTCTTATGTGGTTTCTGTACTTTTGTATCTTTGCTTTTTTTTGCAGATTTTTTATTGTCATGATTTTCTATTTTTTCGAAATCTTCAACAAAACGCAAATCTTGCATAAGATCCTCCAAACGCTCTGCAAGCTTAGAGGCCGAGTGATTAACAAAAGAAAGTTCATTAATTAATTCCTTAGATCTCTCTGTGTGAAAACTCAATTCTGATGCTGCATTTTTTGAGCTTAACTTTATTTCTTCTAAACTTTTACCAGCATTAATAAGAGTTTTATTTAACATATGCGCAAGATCAGATATATCCTTTCTACCATTCTTAAGCTCTAAGATTTTAGCATTCAATCTCCAGCAAAAGGTAATAGTCAAAGATAGCAAAACTATGACAGATATGTCTAATATAACACCCATGTATAACTTATCTACATGTTAAATTTTACAACATTAACATCTTCAATTAACTGCACAGCCACTTTATCTCCTGCTTTACCAAGCTTTCCAAGGCATACCTTGGTCCCATTAAAACGGACTTCAAGCGGGTCATCAGCAAACTTATCTAGAACAACAGTATGACCAACTTTTAATTCCAGAAGCTCCCTAACTTTAGATATTGCGCCATTTAATATTAACTGAGCATTTATATTCATACTACGTAACTTATCTTCTATAGAAGAACGCCAAGCAGGATCTTGAATACTCCTCTCTGAAAGCATCCTATGGGAGGCAAGTTTTTCTTTAATTGGATTTATTAATGTATATGGTAATATAAAATCAACGGAGCACTGATGTCCAGAACAAATCAAATTAATTCGAAAGACACTCAAAACATCCTCTCGCTGCACCTCTGTTATCAATCTACTCTCCCTCTCCGTACGAATATATTTAAAATCAAAATCATCAAATAATTTAAATGAATTCTTGATACCTTCAAGAAAAAAGGAGCATATATAATTCCACGTACCTAAATCAAGAGATGTTGCGCCATATGCATTCATTGCGCTCTTTTCACTATCATCTTTTTTGCGAAAATAATTCCCGCCAAGCGCAAAATCAATAAACTTTCTAACAAACTTTTCTTTACATGAAATAAAACCATTACCACCTAATTCAGATATGCCAAAAACATATACTATATCTTTATCTTCGAAATCTGATGCAGCAAAATGCTCGGAAAATTTTAGCGCATTACTATCTGTATGTTGTATATAAGTATCACGAGCAACAATACTGCAAAGCACTCTAAGTATCTCGTTTCCAATTCTTGCATGTACCGCATCTAGGACTGGAAGTTTTGTAGAAGATTTAAAACTAGGATCTACTAATATACCAATCCCCCCGGCAGATAATGCTGCAGTATCTGCAATATCTTTAGTGTCTTGAGGACTTAGTATATTCATATCATTCTTTTTTTTAATAGCAGCGCTTTTTTTATTATCTCTCGTCATAAAAATACCATCTTAGTATTTATCGGATACGTAATTTATCTACTGTACTAATATATCTCTAAATAGAACATTTATTATTTCAGCAGGATATAATATCTTATTCAATCTCATCAAAAACTCTTCTCGCAATCTATATATTGCAACAGAACCTTGTAGATCTGATGGACGAAGCCCTCTTAAATAAGTTACAACGGCATCTGTAACTCTTGGAGTCATATCTCTAACTATCGCAGCACTTTTTGCATCCTGCACCTCTATGGTAAGTTTAATGCGCAAAAAGCTCATATTTTTTCCATCTGTATCAAGATTAACTATTATATCATCCAAATCAATAAATTTATCAGTATGCATTTCTACTTTTCCGGATGAGCCTTCTTTGGCATTTTCATCATTTACTACTAAACCCGCATTACCTTCTGAGTTTTGCTCAGCATCTTTTTGTTTTATGATGCTCTCTATGTCAGCTCTATATTTAATCAAAAAACCTATAATAATTAAAAGCAAAGCAATTAGTATAAACAAACGACGCCTTGAATTTGTTTTTTTTAGCAAAGGATCTTCATCCTGCTTTTCAAAATTCTCAACTATCTCTAGATCTAAATCTTTTTCTTTTCCCTTTTCCTTCATAGCAATATCTAAACCAAA
>JAQCBG010000066.1 GCA_027621485.1 Pseudomonadota bacterium | reverse complement strand
TTTATAATTTTATAAAAGTAAATATTTCTGAAAATACTTTGATTGAATTTCTCTTACGCATCCAGGCTCTAAATTTCTAGGCAATACAAAATCACCAAAGCTAATCCTAATTAATCTACTAACCTGAATACCAAAATATTCAAGTACTCGCCTAATTTCTCTATTTTTACCTTCATTTAAAGAGATTTCAAGCCAGTAATTATTAATAGAACTAATATTTTTTTTACTATATTCTCTTTTTTTCACTATAATGCTCTTATACCTAAATCCATTAATCGACACGCCATTTTTCATCTCTTCAATTACATCATCTTTTAACACACCAAATACTCTACATAAGTATTTACGTTCAAGACCAGAACTTGGGAGCTCCATGTTTCTTGCAAGGCTAGGAAAATTTGTAAGTAGCAATAATCCCTCTGTGTTATAATCTAACCTTCCAATTGAAATTACTCTTGGCATATCTTGAGGAAGAGCATCAAAGACTGTTTTTCTTGATAAGTTATCCTTATAAGAAGTGATATAACCACTCTTTTTATGTAAAATCCAAAGTCTTGGGTTCGTGATTAAAGAGATCATTTTCCCTTTTACTTTCACAGATGAATTCAGTGGATCTACTTTAAAAGACAAATCTCTTATAATATTCGAATCAACTTCTATAACACCAGATTCAACAAGAGTTTCAGCTTGTCTTCTGGAGCAGTATCCTGCATTTGAAATAAACTTACTAATTCTAATTTTATTGCTTAAATTCATTTGGAGCACGCATCAATAAAACTTTTAATAAGCATCTTATCTTCAGCCACTATACAAGATTCAGGATGCCATTGCACCCCAATTAAATAATTGCAATTCTTGTATTCTATAGCCTCTATTATACCATCTTGCGTCCTTGCGCTTACAATTAAATTCTCTCCAATATTTTTCACAGCTTGATGATGCGTACTATTTACCATGTATTTCTCTGATTTTACAATATTCTGTAACTTTGTTCCTTTTGTAATCTCTATATAATGACTTGGTTTATATTTTGGTGCTTCTTGCTCATGAATTATTTGAGATCCATATCCATCTTCTTGAATATCTTGAATAAGACTACCTCCAAAAAAAACATTGATAAGCTGCATTCCACCGCATATACCAAGGATCGGCTTATTATTTTTCATGCAAAACTCAAGCAATGCAATTTCTGCATTCGTTCTTTTTTCATTGAATTTCATTCTATTGCTTCTAATGTTTTCTTGATACATTTTTGGATGTATATCAAAATCCCCTCCTGAAATTATAAGGCCAGATATAATTTCGCAATATTCCTCCATATATTTAGGATCTAAATTTGGAATCAATAGTGGCAAAACACGCACGCCACATTCAGTCAGGCAATTAATATAATTATAACTTATCATCATAAGATTCTTTTCAATATCCATACCTGTGCTAATTCCAATAATCATTTACTTAAAAACCCTTTAAAAATTATTTATGCACAAACTTATATAGTGAAAAAATCTAAAGTAATATGTATATACTCAAAAAAAGCAATGTTATTCTAATTGACATGATGAGTATTAAATCCTACTAATTTTATTCGTTATGTATAGAAATTATGTATAAGAAATTAATGGGTTAAAAGATGAAAGAGATATCAGAGAAAAATTTTGCAGAAGAAGTAGAGCAGTATAGCGGCTGCGTTGTTGTAAAATGCTGGGCAGAGTGGTGCGGCCCTTGCAAAAGATTTGCTCCAATTGTTCAAGAGGTTGCAGATGAACTTTCTCAACAAAATGTGAAATTTGTAGGACTCAATATAGATGACGCAACAAATATAGCTTCAAAACTTTCAGTTCGAAGTATTCCAACCATTTTCCTCTTTAAAAATGGCGTTCAAGTAGATGTTAAGGTTGGATCTGTTAATAAAGATGCACTTAAAGAGTGGATAACTGCTCATATATAGATAAAATTGCTAAGCACGCATCCATAAAACTTTATCAAGATCTTCAATCCCTTCTTAATTGCAAACTTTATGTTGGGATTGAGCTTGAGTTTTACTTAAGAGATGCGCAGCTTCAGCAAATTCAGGATATATCTCTCATTTCTGCATTTCAAAAATCTTTACAAAAGAATTACTCTCTTGTTTTGCAAGAGGAAAAAGGTGAGATGCAGTTTGAGATATCTACATCTCATATGGAATTTTCCACTGCAATTGAGTATTTTTTAGAATTAAAAAAGAATATCATCAAAGAGGCGGCGATTAATAATTTATCAATGTTATTTGATGCAAAGCCTTTTGCAAGAGATTATGGATCTGCAATGCATATTCATATAAGTCTTCATGAAAAAAATTCAGGTCGCAATATGTTTGCTTCACAAGAGGGAATTTTAAAGAATACATTGATGCAATATGCAGTAAATGGAATTTTAGAGATGATAAATCCATCTATATATTTATTTAATAAAAAATCAGAAGATTTTTTGCGATATACTGAAAATCATATAATGGCACCAACTCATATAAGTTGGGGAATTAATAATAGAACTACTGCTATTAGAATCCCAAATTCTGATTGCGATTCAAGAAGAATTGAATTTCGCATACCACCTGCATCTGCAGATCCTTATGTTTGCATGTTGTTTATTATATTCTCTATGATATATGGGATAAAAATGAAAAAAATGCCTATTTGCCCCCTATATGGCAATGCCTTTGATGCGCAATATAATCTTAAACCTATCATTTGCAATATACAAACTGCCAAACAAAACTTTATGTTTGATAAATTGCTCGAGAATTATTTAAATACATCATTTTCAAATTAAACAAAAATGCAAAAAATGCGCGTAGCACTTCTTTTTGGAGGTTCATTTGCTGAAAGCAAAATATCTGAAATGTCAGCTCAAAGTGTATATAAAGCTCTCAAGGAACTTGGGCACGATGTAATTGAAATAAATTTCAGCATAAATCTTGCAAGTAAGCTTTTAGAAGTAAAACCAGATGTTGTATTCAATGCAATGCACGGCACTTTTGGAGAAGATGGTAATATACAGGGGCTTCTTGAAGTTCTAAGAATTCCATACACACATTCTGGCACCCTTGCATCAGCAATTGCAATGGATAAAGCAATGACAAAAAATATAACAAAACTCTTTGACATACAAACTCCATTTTGGAAAATTTTTACAACAAAAGAATTATTTAGATTACTTGATTCTAAAACCATACCTATGGCATTTCCATATGTAATAAAGCCTGCGCAACAAGGATCTGCAGTAGGTGTTTATATTATTGAAGATAAAAATAGCACTTTACCAAAAAAAGAAGAATGGGTATTTGGAGATAAAATTTTAATTGAAGAATATATTAAAGGGCCTGAATTAAGCGTCCCTGTATTTCAAGACGATGCACTTGGAGTAGTCGAGCTACGGCCAAAAAATCAATTTTATGATTATACAGCAAAATATACAAAAGGATTCACAGAGCATATATACCCCGCTCAGATTAACGATTCTATAGCAAATCTTGCAAAGCAAAATGCTTTAGATATGCATAAGGCTCTGGGATGCAGAACACTAAGTAGAAGCGATTTTAAATATGACGCTATACAAGATGAATTATATTTTTTAGAAATTAATACGCATCCAGGCTTTACAGAGCTATCTCTCCTACCAGAAGTTGCGGAATATCAAGGAATAACATTCAAGATGCTTATAGAGCGGCTATTAAAAGATGCAAAATGCGAAATATAAAAAAATACATAAATATTCAGTAGCAGAGAGTATCGAGAGTAAGCAAAGCTCTAGATTTTCTAATTTTCAAAAATCATTCAATAGATTTAAGAAGTATTTATATTATATCATCTCTTTTTTTATAGCATATATATTACCTTATGGTGATATAAGTAGATTTTATAATATACATATGAAGCAATTTAAAGAGGCATTTATTATGCACTCTTTAACTCTCACTCAAGGAAAAAATATAAATCTGAAAGATTTAAAGAATTATATAAAAAAAAATAATCCAGATTATAGAATTAACAGCACATTACTCTTAGATATCTCAAATTATATAATGCAAGACTCTATGATAGAAAGTGTCCAGGTAAAATTTAATCTTCCATCTAAAATAGAGATTATTGCAAAAGAAAGATATCCAGAAGCATTGCAACTTATGCGTCATAACACGTTAAATTTAATTGATAAAAAAG
>JAQCBG010000065.1 GCA_027621485.1 Pseudomonadota bacterium | reverse complement strand
TAAGGAATTACGATATCATGTTCTTTAAATTTTCTCCAAATACTTCGCATAATATTACTTTTATGCTTAAGTATTCCTTCTCGCACATCAAGTACCCAAAAAAATAATACGCAATTAATAGCACTATCAGCAAATTCCCTTAAAAAACAACTAGGTCCTGGATCATCAAGGCAGCCTGAATACTCTTTTGCAGATTCTAAAATCAAATCCATTGCTTTTTCTATATCTGATTCATATGAAATGCCAATGCTAATTTCTATACGACCTTTTTTATTACTAAAAGTGCAATTAGTAACGCGTCCTGTAATAAAATCCTCATTAGGGACCATAATCTCCTTACCTTCATGCGTTGCAACTAATGTATAACGCGCACCTATATGTCTAACAAAACCATAAGCGCCACTTGCAAGCTCTACTAAATCATCACTTTTAACTGATTTTTCAAATAATAAAATAAGACCACTTATAAAATTCGAGGTAATTTTTTGTAAACCAAAACCAATACCAATACCAATAGCACCACTAAATATAGCAAGGACTTTTAAATCTATTCCAAGCATATCAATGCCAATAATAAAGCCAAAAAAATATACAAAAATTTGCAATACTTTGATTATAATCGCTTTATTACCATCCTCAATTCCTTTAATTGCCTTAATACGCCTCTCACCAAATTCTGAAAAAATACCAGTCACCCAAAAAAGCATAAAAGAAGTAATAAGCGCTTTAATAATTAAATATACAGAAAAATGTATATCACCAACTGTAAAGGAGAGAGCGCTAGAATCTAAAAATTCTTTTACAGGACGCAAGTAATCTAAAAAACTAAGCAAACCTATAATAATTAAAATCAGCAAAACTTTCATTATTGGGACATTAAGCTTTAATAATAATCTCCGTAATTTATTCATTCTATTTTTTAGTTCATTATCTTTTTCATGGGCTTGATGCGCAAGATGCAATAATACCATATAAGACATACGAAATACATTACCGCAAATTCAATAAGTAATATTGTTATTTTATTGTAAAATTAGAATGTATTGCGCGACGCTAAAAAATACATTACCGTTAGATATATTGAAAAAATCTTTATAAAATTCAATTTCCTTATAATCCTTATAAAGTATTAATAGAAATGCAATCTAAACTACAGATCACAACTTTACTTATATGTACAATTGTTATGTGTACCTTAAGTGGATGTATATCGCTATTTTAATCTACTATAGATTGTTGTTAAATCTATTTTAATTGAATCTCTTATGTTTTTTTAAATGATGAATTCATAAAGACAAAACTTCTATTTTACATTCTTTCTCATCAAAACATTTATATTATATAATATAACTCAGTCTATGATATAAATTATCTTGATTTATATTATTCATCTTAATTGATCATACCATGCAAAGATCTAGCATTATCTGGCTTGTTGGCGTAATATTTATAGTAAGCTGCACTCTTTGGATTGCATCAGATATTCTGGTGCCTCTTATGCTGTCTTTCTTATTTATCTATATAACTGAGCCCACAACTTCTTTTCTTACAAATCTCAATTTCAACTTCAAGATCTCTAGAAATCTTGCAAGTCTTGCAGTCTCATTGCTCTTTTTTATTTGTATTGCATTTTTCTTTATTGCACTTGGCCCAATAATTTACTTTCAATTTATAGAACTTGCTGGAAAAATCTTAGCCGGAGGAGATAAAGCGATTATAAAAAATATCTCCAATGCATTTACCTGGTTACATCATATTATACCAGAATTCACACAAGATATCGAAAAAAATATATTAGATTTATCAAATACCGCATTAACACTTTTTGGAAAATTTTTAATCAGTGTATTTCAATCTAGCATACTAGCAACAAACATCATAATTACTGCTATTATTACTCCAGTTACAACTTTTTATATAACAAGAGATTATAATAAAATTAAGAACACATTTCTCAATATTGTACCAAAACGCCACTTAAGAGATTGTATCACTATTTTTCATTCTATAAATTTTGTTTTAAAGGGATTTATGCAGGGCCAATTACTTGTTTGCTGCATTATGTCTTTGTATTACTCTTTATGTTTTATTTTTTTAGATCTAAATTACGCTATTGCTCTTGGTGCAATTTCTGGAATATTGATATTCATACCATATGTTGGCGCAGCCTGTACCGCTATACTTGCAATTATCACAGGAGTTCTGCAATTTAGTATAGATAACAATTTCTATATACTTATTGCAATTTTAATTATAGGTCAAATACTAGAGAGTCTATTTATAAGTCCAAAATTTGTCGGAGATAAAATTGGATTGCATCCGCTTCTTGTAATACTTGGTCTTATTGTATGCGGCAGTTCTTTTGGTTTATTTGGTATATTTTTTGCAATGCCAATACTTGCGTTAATAGGAGTTTTAGTGAAATTTACTGTATTAAAATATAAAGAAAGCGCTATATTTAAAGATTAAATGCGCAGCAGAGTTTTCTACTTTTCTTATTTATAATATACCACTTATCATGAGGATTTAAATATATTGATGTAAGGCTGACTCTTTGCTTTTATTTTCCTTTCAATATTGTTTATTACTGTAAAATTCACATTATTTTGCTTTGCATATTTTATTGCAGCATCTTGAGTGCAAAAATTCATCTTTACTTGAGTTGCGAGTGTCTCAGATCCAGCACTCCAACCCATTACCGGATCTATAAAAGATTTTTCTTTTTTCTCATATTCTAAAATCCACTGACCTTCCCTAGCTTTTCCAGATTGCATGGGATTTTTAAGGTTTAAATATATGATTGCTGCCATACTTATCTTTTTGTGGTATATGAAAACATATTTGAATCATATCATCCTTGTGAGTTTTAGTACAAGAAAATAAAAAATGTAAAAATTATATACTAAGTAATAGTTTACCATGAAAAAAGAAGAGTTAAAATTTGAAAGCGCATTAAAAGAATTGGAATCAATAACAGAAAAATTAGAGAATAATTCAAGCAATAAAATATCACTTGAAAAATCTATAGAACTTTATAAAAGAGGTGCTGAGCTATATAAGTACTGCAACTCTCAGCTTGAAAATGCAAAACGAGAAATAGAAGTTATCATGAAAGAAGAAGATAAATAACTACTCAAAAGAATTTAGGCAGATCAAATTTGATAGATCAAATTAAAAACATTAAGCTTATTCAGAGATTTCTAGTATAAAATACAGTAAATGCAATAACAATTACCCAAAATAAAGTTATAGGTAATAGCACTTTCCATCCAAGATACATTAATTGATCATGCCTATAACGAGGCAGAGCTGCTCTTATCCATATAAATAAAAATAAACAGCAAAATATCTTAAAACAAAACCAAAATACACCAGGTAAAAAGCCAAGAAAACTTATTCCAAAAGGAGGAAACCATCCACCTAAAAATAAAATAGTTGTAATAGCACTCATAAGTATCATATTTGCATATTCACCAAGAAAAAATAATGCAA
The DNA here is from genome assembly GCA_027621485.1 of Pseudomonadota bacterium. Classification (GTDB taxonomy): domain Bacteria; phylum Pseudomonadota; class Alphaproteobacteria; order Rickettsiales; family Midichloriaceae; genus JAQCBG01. The sequence continues at coordinate 749 of JAQCBG010000065.1, read as the reverse complement.
ATCCCATAGATGAATATTCCACATTATATCCTGCAACAAGCTCAGATTCAGCCTCCGGAAGATCAAATGGATGTCTGTTTGTTTCCGCAAGTATTGAAATAAAAAACACAACAAACATAGGCAGTAATAACAATTGCATATAAAGAGGCATATCTTGCTGCGCAATTACTATTTCTCTTAGATTGAGAGTTTGGCATGTGATTAAAACAGATACTATGCAAAGACCTATCGAAACTTCATAAGATATCATCTGAGCTGCAGAGCGAACAGCACCGAAAAACGCATATTTTGAATTACTAGACCATCCGGCAATTATAATTCCATAAACACCTAAAGAAGAGGTTGCAAGTAAGTATAAAACTCCAATATCAAGATCTGCAATCACAAAGTTATCAACGGGAATAACTGCCCACCCAATCATAGCAACAGAAAATGTAATAATTGGAGCAAGTAAAAAAAGTAGCTTTTCTGAAGATTGTGGAAGAATGGGTTCTTTAAGCAGTAATTTCAAAGCATCTGCAATTGGCTGAAGCAAACCCCAAAATCCAACTCTACTAGGCCCAGTTCTAAGCTGCATCCACCCTATCACTTTTCTCTCCATTAATGTTAAATATGCAACGGAAAGTATTAATGGCACTATGAGCACTATAATTTTTAATATTATTTCATATATTAAGTTAAAACTCATCTATATAATAAAAAACAATTAATTAGAGTATTTCTATATCAAGATACATACTATGTTTATA
>JAQCBG010000064.1 GCA_027621485.1 Pseudomonadota bacterium | reverse complement strand
GACGTTTTAATATAGAAATAAATGAATGGGATGTTTACTTTGATGATTTTCTTAATGAAATTGATTATGAAAATATATAGCTGATATTAGTATATTAAAGATATATATTTTTACATGACAGATGGAGATTTTTTAAGAAGTTATTAATATATAATTATAATATGAAGAATAGAAAAGGAATTATATTAGCAGGTGGTTCTGGGACAAGACTTTATCCTTTAACAAAAATTATTTCAAAACACCTTTTGCCTATCTTCGATAAGCCAATGATTTTTTACCCCATTTCAACATTAATGCTTGCAGGAATTAGGGATATATTGATAATTTCGACGCCAAGAGATGTTCCACAATACAGAGCTCTTCTTGGAAATGGCTCTGACTGGGGTATTAATATTACATATGCTATTCAAGAGTCTCCTGATGGCCTTGCTCAAGCTTTTATAATTGGAGAAGACTTTTTGAACGGCTCCCCTTCTGCATTAATTCTTGGTGACAATATATTTTATGGCAACAATTTTGAAAATAAATTAATTAATGCAAGTAACAATTCTGGAGCAACTATCTTTATTTATCACGTACAGCATCCTCAACGCTATGGAGTTGCAGAATTAGATTCAAGTAATAAGGTGATTGGTCTTGAAGAAAAACCTTCAAACCCAAAATCTAATTATGCAGTAACTGGGTTATATTTTTTTGATGAAAAAGCTCCTGAATATGCTAAGTCAATAAAACCGTCATCCAGAGGTGAGCTAGAGATTACTGATTTAAATCAAATATATTTAAATAATTCACAACTCCATACATCTATAATGAGTAGAGGATATTCTTGGTTTGATGCAGGAACTCATCAGAGTCTTCTTGAGGCGCAGCAATTTGTAGCTATAATCGAAAAGCATCAAGGTCTAAAAATATCTTGCCCTGAAGAAATTGCTTATCGAAAAAAATGGATTTCAGAAAATCAACTATACGAAATAACTAGTAACATGAAAAATAATTACGGCATTTACCTAAAAAATCTCTTAAAATCTTTTAAATAATGAATGTTTATAACACTGAACTAGAAGATGTTCTACTGATTAAACCAAAATTATTTAAAGATGACAGAGGCTTTTTTTATGAAAGTTTCAATAAATCTATTTTTGAAAATGCAATCGGAAAAAAAGTAAATTTTGTTCAAGATAATCATTCTAAATCCATAAAAGGAACACTGAGAGGCTTACATTATCAACTACCTCCTATGGCTCAAGGCAAGCTTGTAAGAGTAATTAGTGGAGAGATCTATGATGTTGCAGTTGATATAAGGCCAGCTTCTGAAAACTTTGGTAAATGGTTTGGTGTTATATTAAGCGAATTCAATAAAAAACAGCTATGGATACCAGAGGGTTTTGCTCATGGCTTTCTTACCATTTCTGAAACAGCAGAAATTTTATATAAAGCAACAAACTATTATTCGCCTGAACATGAGGGTTCTATTGTTTGGTCTGATCCTGAAATAAATATAAAATGGCCTAAAATTAAAAAAATTGTTCAATCAACGAAAGATGGTGATGCTCCATTATTTTCTAATTCAAAGGTATTTAAATGAAATCAATAAAATCATTTTTTCAATCAATAACTAATACAGCCAGATACCCTTATGCATATTTAGTTGTTGCAACCTTATCTGTTATTTCGAGGTTTAAGTCGTATTTTCAGCATACAGTTATACATTTTGAAAACACTTATAACGATCAAAATATTCTTATAGTAGCCCTTTTCGAAAAAGGTGAATTAAGAACAGACATAATTAATTTGCTGATTGAGGCAAAAAAACAAAATTTATACATCATAGCTATTAATACTTTAAAAGTTATTCAGGTTAATCAACTTCATGAATATATAGATTGTTATATTGAAAAACCTAATTTTGGCCGCGATTTTGGCAGCTACAAAACTGGATTCATGCATGTATTTAAAAATAAATTGCATTTAAATTGCAATCGCTTGATTATGTTAAATGATAGTATTTTCTATAGCAAAAAGGGTATGGATTCTATGCTAAAAAAATTACTTATATCTGATTATGAGGTATTAGGAGTTACTGAGAACTATGAAATAGAATATCATTTAGGTTCTTTTTGCTTATCATTAAGTAAGGGTATTCTAAATAACAAAAAGTTTATTAAATTTTGGAAAAAGTATAAGTTAACAGACATAAGGCCGAAGGTTATTAAAAGAGGTGAGATGGGACTTACAAAAATTTTAAAAAAAGTAGTTTCTACAGAAGCCAATATTGCATCTATTTATGATTTACAATGGATTGAATCAGTTATTAAATCAGCTAATAGTAGGTCAGAAATATTAACAAGTTTACTCAATTTTACTAGGCACAGTGATAATGTTCAATGGAAAAAATATACACTAAAAAATGTTATAACAAATATAAATAAGATTTATATGGTTGAAAAACCAAAAACTGCTAACTCTCAAAGTGTCTTTTTAGATACAAACATGGCAGGTATATCAAGTAAAGATAGTTTGCAACAAGATACTAATCTTTTTAACATAACCAAGACTATTGATGGTTTAGTTGATTCTTATCTCAAAAATACTACTGTTGAAAATATTGATCATCTTAAAGAGGTGATTGTGGAAAGTATGTATGCAGAATTTATGCTTTCATTCACTTCTGGATCTCAGATTCATAATCAAGCAATCATTTTAGCGAGGTATGGATGCCCAATTACAAAGCTAGATGGTATATATAGAGGAGTCTGGGATTATCTTGATGTTGATAAAATTACTAATAATTTTGAAGATCAAGAAGCATCTGATTTCAAAAGTTTTATTTATAAAAGACCTTATGGTGCGGATAATCTCCATGGCTGGAAAAATACAGCTTTTATGTATGGATTAATTTAAGTTTTTAAAAATTTACTTCATTAATAGATACTGCTCACTCATTTTCTGATGATTTTTTTAATAAAGCTTGCCATTTCTCCACTTTAGCTTTAATCACAGGGCCGTCAGGTCTAAGATTATGAGCAATCTTCATTAGTATGAGAGCATCTTGCATATCTAATTTGCCATCCTCGCTCTCTATCTTCAAACTGATATCTCGAATTTTATTAACATCTTCCTGTATATTAGTGTGAGACCCAAGATCAGTGTACTTCCCAAAAAACTTGGCGAATATTTCGGAGAAATTAGTTTTAGACACAAAAAAATTGGCGAATGTTTCGGAGAATATGTCTATTTGTTCTTTGGTCAACTCCTTAGGAATATCTAATGTCTCAGCAGAAGTGTTTTCGAAAATGATAGCCTCTGATGGATCAATATGTCTGTTAATTTCCTCTATTAAAGGCTCATATTTATCAGACAGTTCGTCTCTAATATTTTTATTTATGGTAGGTTCTTCTGACAATAGATTTGGAATATTATTTACAAGAGCGTCAGAAAGCATTGAGCCAAATCTTTTATCAATTTTATTTGCGCACTGGAGTAGTGTGTACTCTGCCAAAGTCATGGATCTATTAACCTGATCATTCTCTGGCATCGTAAATTGACCAAAGGAACTAGCTTTAATCTTGGTAATTTCGCATAAAGTCGAATAAAAGCTGCTAAAAATATCACGTTTATGCAATGAATAATTTTTGATATATAAATCGAAATTAAATTCCTTCGACAATTCAATCCATTTAAGCACTTTCGAATGATGCATGTCGGCCGATGCAACAAGAAATTCATTTAAGGATTGAGTTTCCCCAGCCCTTTTTACTGCTTGCCCCCAAGCTGAAATGAGCATTTCCATTACGTTTCGTGTGTATAAAATTACCGATAGCTTATCGCAATTAGAGAGTATCTTTTTCTCAAAGTTATCACGAATAAGTAAGTTGAAGAATAAGTTCTCACTTGAAAACATTAAATTATCAAATTCCCCAAAATTAATGCGGGCATCTTTCGATAAAACTTCCATATTTCCTGATGTGATGTATCCTTTTTTTGCGCTACTGAAGCTTGTATGATTAGGATAATGTATATTAAGTTTTTTCAATTCACATGCGTTAATACTTAATACTGTCTGTATAAATGAGGTGCCAGTTTTGCCATGACCAATATGTAGGATTAAATGCCTCATTTCTCTTCAAGCCCGTTTGCCAATGCACTTTTCGGCATCCCGACAGTAAAGCCATACTCTCTACAAAGACGCTTTACTTCTTTCAGTACGTTAGCACGTTCGTTCTTCTTAGCTACAATTATCTGCTGCTGCTGAATTG
>JAQCBG010000063.1 GCA_027621485.1 Pseudomonadota bacterium | reverse complement strand
CTATAAGAAAAAATTACAATAGTATGTAATTTTAAATAAAGACTAAAGATTTAGTTTGGTGCTGTGTACTTAAACTAAATCTTTATACTTTAAAGATGATTGCGCTTTATTGGATTTTTTCGGTTTTTAAAAAATGCATCAGATAGATCTTATTATAATTGGCACGTATCTAGTAATGTGCCTTGGGCTTGGATTATTTAGAGTAGGAAAAATAAGAGATATTACGGAATATACAATTGGAGATAGAAATCTTCCTAATTTTATTTTAATTTCTACCGTTTTTGCAACAACAATAGGCGCTGTGGCAATACTTGGTAGGGTAGAAAAGATGCAGAGTCTGGGTTTCTTTTTTGCATTATCGACGCTTTTTTTTCCTCTTGGGCCACTTGTTCTTTCATTTCTTTTTAGGAATGTGAGGAGGTTTCAGGATTGTATTTCTATTAGTGATATCATGGAGAAATTGTATGGCAAATTTAGTGGTAATGTTGTGAGTGCGCTTTCTATAATGATTTCCATAGGAGCTCTGAGCGCTCAAGTGACTGCTATATCAGCTTTCTTTAAGTTTATTGAAGTGGATTATATATGGGGTACTGCTATCAGCTGCTTTGTTATTATTTTATATGCAGCATCTGGCGGGGTAAAAGCTGTATCATTTACAGATGTACTGCAATTCTCAGTATTTGCTATAGCATTTCCAGTTGTAGCAGGTTACATAGCAATTGATCTTGGAGGAATAAGCGCCGCATTTTCTAAATTACCTGATAACTATTTTTCTTTTGATTTGAGCGCCAAAGAGTGGATGCTTTTTTTCTCTGTAATTCTTTATGCAACAATAGTGGATATTAATCCAGTTTTTGCTCAAAGAATATTAATGGCGAAAGATGCAAGGCAAGTGTCTTTTGTATTTCGTGCTGTAAGCATTCTTTATATTCCTTTCGCGTTAACAATAGCTTTTTTTGGAATAGTAATTAAAGCTAAGTTCCCAGATATGATAGATACAAAAAATGCGATGCTATATCCTATAATATCGTATTTAAAACCAGGATTAATTGGCCTTATGATAGCCGGTATACTTGCTGTTATTATGTCTACGGCAGATTCTTGGGTGAATAATGCTGGCGTTACTTTTGCGCATGATATTTATAAAAAAATATTCCCTCATGCAGTAAATGAAGTGCAGGTTGCTAGAATTTCTACGATTATATTTGGTTTCATATCTCTTGTTATTGCATATAAGGATTTTCAGATCGTTGATATTGTGTTTTTCATAAATTCAATATGGTTTCCTATAGTTGTTATACCTTGTTTGGCAGGATTTTTAGGATTTAATGGAAAGTCAAGAGATTTCATTGCGTCTTTTATTATGGCGCTTATTTGTATATTTTTTTCATATCTTTGGGTTGGAAATTTAAATACCATTACAATGGTATTTGGTCTTATTGGTAGTTTTATTGGGTTTTTCTCTCGTACTGCATTGGCTTTTCGAATATCTTTCAGAGATTACGTAGAATTTTTGTTATTTTTATTATCATCTATGAAAAAGATGCTGATTAATGTATTTCGCGTTATTCCATTTTCAAGTGAAAAGCTAACAAAGATAAGTATTTGTACTTCTTTCTTTAGTGTTTTAAATGTAGCATCAATATTTGTATTAATGATTACGGATCAAAGCTACAATAACAGCTTGATATTCTATATTCATGTCTTTTCTTCTTTTATTGCTATTGCTTCTTTTTCTTTGCGTTATTATTTTTCTGAAGCGGGATTTGCAAAAATTATGCATATTGTAATGCCTTTTTGTCTTTTATCTACAATGGGTATTTCTTTTAAGGTTGCTGATAACATATCAGTTGTTTTGTATAGTTTGGTGAATTTTTTAATAGTTTTTTGTATTCTTATTCAAATCTTCTCGTTTGGAAAAACATTCTTTATGTGCTTTTCTTTTATTTCCGCTGGTTGGATTGTGGCTTCTATTTATAATATGCCTGCTTTGGAATCAGATTTCATGCTTTATACATTAATAATATCCTTGATAATATTCATTTCGCTTCTTTATTTCAGAATGCTAGCTGCGGTAATTCAAAAACAAATATTTTCTGTTTTTGCAAGCGCCATTTCTCATGAGGTATTATCTCCTCTTTCAGATAGTGTTATAATAAGTAACGGGGTACTTGATATTTCTAAAGATATTACTAAAGAAAAATCAAATACAGAGATGAATATGACATCTGATTCTACTGCATCAAATAAAATAATAAATGATGTCTTGAGTCATACATATGATGCAAATCAGATGATGCAGCAAATGATTGAAGATATGAAGGAAAGATTATCAAGAGGTATAAAAGATATAAGAATGCTAATTACTGCATTGAAAGGAAGTGAAGGAGTTGAGTCAGACATTGGTAATTATTCCGTATATGATACAATACTGGAAGCAATACAATCTTTTTTTATAAATCAAGATCAAAAAGTGATTTTTCAAAAATCTAACAAAGAATTAGATTTCTTATTTTACGGTAGTAAAACTAATATGTTGCATGTATTCTATAACATAATGAAGAACGCATTTCAGCATGGTGGAAGAAGTGATATTACTCTGACCATATGGATTGATGGAAAGAGCGTTTATCTTCAAGATAATGGCAAAGGAGTAGATAAAAAAAATAGAATGAAAATATTTAAGCAGTATATCTCATCTAATAGTTATGGCATAGGTCTTAGTTTTGTTAAAGCAGTTATGGGAAAGATAGGAGGAGATGTAAGTTGTATTGAGTCAAGGCAACAAGAAGGGGAGGGCGCCTTATTTGTGCTTGATTTTTAAATATATATTGAGAGCTTTTTCAAAAGTACAAAAAAATATCACCAAATTTAGTTATCTAAAGTATAAGTGTTTTTGTTATAATACGACGTGATGATTGCAATAATCTTATTATAAATGTAAAAGAAGAGATTTATTACTATGAAGAAAGAGATTAAAATGCATTTAGATCGCATACAAAATTTAAAAAATTTGTTTTCAAAGTATGAAATAGATGCGCTCATCATACCCAGTTGCGATGAATTTCAAAATTCATTTATAAGAGAAAATAGGGCGCATCTTGAGTGGTTTTCTGGATTCACAGGCTCAAATGGATCATTGATTATTACGGAATCTTTCAATATCTTTCTAACAGATGGAAGATATATTGATCAATCAAAAAAAGAATTAAAGATCAGTTGTGAAATTTTCAATATCGGATCTAAAGATGCACTAGGTGATGCAATGAAAATGCTCTCTAGTATGAGAGTTGGATACTTTTCTGAACTGAATACATGTAAAAATTTTAATTTTTACAGGAAATATGCCTTGCAGAATGATTTTCAGATTTTGCCCTTAGAGAATGATGCAATGCTTGATTTTTTCAAAGAAGCTTGGAGTATAACAAACACTATACCAACTAAAGTGTATGATTTAGAGCTTAAATATTCAGGAACTTCAGTTCCTGAAAAAATAGAAAAGATATCAAGCTTAATGAGTCGTGATGCGAATTATATTATAATAAGCGATCTTAATGAAATAGCATGGACATTAAATTTACGAGGAAGAAGTGATGTGCCGTTCACTCCAGTTTTTTTCTCAAGGCTTATCATAGGAAAAGAGGGTCAAATTTTTCTTTTTACAGAATCCAATGTTAATACAGACTACGCTAAGCAAAATAATATTGAAATAAAAAATTTAACTGAAGTATATGACTTTTATAAAGATCTGTTATCTGATGGGCAAGTTATACAATTTGATTATGAGAGTACCCCTGCAAGATTCTTGCATATGTCTGAAGATACTCAAATTAGAATTGCAAAAAGTCCAGTAGATGAACTAAAGTCTGTAAAAAATGCTACAGAGCTTCAAGGAATGAAGGATGCTTCTTTTTTAGAAGGCGTTGCAATTTGTAAATTATTTTGCTGGATGTATAGAAATATTGGAGATAACATTACAGAAATTGACGCATCTAATAAATTGGAGGAATTCAGAAAACAATCTGATCTTTTTTTATACCCAAGTTTTCAAACTATATCAGCATTTGGAGAAAATGCTTCAATAATTCATTATAAGCCAAATGAAAATACCAACAAAACTATTACAGGTAATGATCTGTATTTAATAGATGCGGGTGGTCAATATTTTTGCGGTACAACGGATGCGACAAGAGTAATATGTTTTGGAACACCAACTGATGAGCAGCGTATAAATTTTACCAATGTTTTAAAGGGCTATATAAGACTTGCAAATGCAAAATTCCCAAAGAGAACCATATGCGCAC
>JAQCBG010000062.1 GCA_027621485.1 Pseudomonadota bacterium | reverse complement strand
GTTTTCTTTGTATTTGGAAGAGCATAAATGCTTATCAGAGATAAGAAGCTCAATATTTCATTTCTTTGGAATAAGTCATAAAGTTTTGTCTGATCAGGAAGAGTTAAAGCAGCAAATTACTTTAATAGATTGGAGCGAGATATCTCTTTGTGCATGTAATGCGCAAGCAAAAATAAAATCCACAATAGAGAAATTTTGTTTTCTTGATATTGATCAGAAGGTTGAAAATTTTGCATCCTATGCGGAAATTTTTCTTACTAAAGATGGGTTAAAGCGTAAAATTTCTTCAATTAAGGAAGGTGACATATTGCATGCTCATCAAGAAAAGATTTATTTTATTAATGGTTATATAAATTGCATAAAGAGCGCAGAGCAAAACTTTGCACTTATTTGCCTTAGTAAATCTGTTTTTCATATATATGAAAATATATGCAGAAAATCTGAGGCTTTAGATTATGATTTTCTACTTATTCAAGCTTTGCAATTATTATCAAAGAGTAATTGTAAATTTATAATGCGCAATGAAATTCATCATCTTTTAATAGATGAGGCGCAAGATCTTAGTGAAATTCAATGGCGTATTATTTATTTATTATCGGAAGATTTCTTTAGTGGGATAGATATACATGGCTCTCAGAGCACTATTTTTATAGTAGGAGATCAGAAGCAATCTATATTTAGTTTTCAGGGTGCAGAGCCAAGCCTTATGATTGATGCAAGAGATCATTACACAAATGCTGCAAAATATGCTTCTGCTAAATGGTCTTTAGAAGAGATAAATGTATCATATAGATGTGCGGACAATATATTACAAAATGTAGATACTATATTTTGTATGCCTAATATGCAAAGAGCGCTTTTATTAGAAAAGCCTGTATGTCACATAGCATACAATGCCGGAGGAATTTTTTCTTGCATAGCAGATGATAGTAGCGAAGAAGAAAATAAAGAAGCTGATAAAAAAGAAGATGCTTTATGGAAGCTGCCGTATGAAAGAAATATTCAAAATGATGATAACAGGCAAGTGCAAATTACGAAAAATATAGCATGTACAATAAAGAAGTGGAGAGATAGTAAGCGAAAAATAGCGGGTATGCAGCGCGCAATTCTATTTGCTGATATTATGATTATTATAAGAAAAAGAGGTAGTATATATAATAAAATACTTTCTGCTTTAAGAGAATTTGAGATTCCAAGTATGTCTTATATGGGCAGGAATCTACTTTCTGAGATAGCTGCAGAAGATCTTTTATCTCTTTGTAAGTTTTGCGCTTATCCATTTGATGATATTAATCTTGCAGGGCTTTTAAAATCTCCATTTTTTCAAATTCAAGAAGAAGATTTAATGAATATTTGTAAGTTGCGCAATAAATCTATTTGGGAATATTTAAATACTAGTGATTTGCATCTTGAGGTAGTAAATATATTAAGTGATTTTTTAAATATTGCAAAGGAGCGCTCTGTATTTGGATTTTTATATCATATTCTTTATGAAAAATTTTACATCAAAAGAATCGAGGAAAATGTTGGATCTTATGCGCATTTAGTATGCGAAGCTTTTTTAGATCAAGCATTAAGCTTTACTCAAGAACAATGCGGCTCTATTTTTAGTTTTATTGAATGGATTCAGATGGAAGATCCAAAATTTACTGAGAATAACAATGAAAAAGATGCGGTGCGAATCACAACAGCACATTCTGCAAAAGGTCTTGAGTCTAATATTGTGATTATTGCGGATGCTGGCCAATTATATATTGGCAAAAAAGATGATATTATATGGCACAAGAATTACCCAATATTAAATAGTGCAATTTATCAAAATAATTTAATAAGTAAAAAATTAAAATTACTCAATACAAATGCAAAAAAAGATGAAGAAATGAGGCTCTTATATGTTGCCCTTACAAGAGCAAAGCAAGAGTTATATTTATTTGGATCTGAGCGTTCAAGTAATGATAGTTGGTATGGTATTTGTAAAAATATAATATCAGATGCAAAATAAGTGATTGATATAATAATTTTGAATTTTACTTAGAAGACTTTAATGTCATTTTTTTAATATACTTTTAATTGAAATTACATAGCAAAAAGAAAAATGAATAAAACAATACTATGCTTCTCAGGCAGTTTAAGAAAAAATTCTTATAATAGTGAAGCTCTTCATATTGCATCACGAAGATTAAAAGAATTTGCATCTGTGCATTTTGTTGAGATTGATGCAATAGAATTGCCATTGCTCAACCCTAGTAAAAGTTATTCAGTTGAAATTTTGGAGAAAATAGAATCATTGAAGTCCCTGATTCATAATTGTGATGGCATTATGTTTGCAACTCCAGAGTATAATGGCTCCATTAGTGGCGCTCTTAAGAATTCTATAGATTGGATTTCTTATGATATGAAGAAAAGTCAATATAAGAAAAAACTCATTAGAGATAAACCTATCTCTATAATGAGTGTTAGTACTGGAAAATTATGCGCTATAGGAGGTGCATTTCATTTGCAATCTATTATGCTTCATATGGGCGCTTTTGTGATGCCAAACAAGTGTAATCTTTATTACAAAGATAATTTTAATACAAATCAAAAGATGCAAATAGAAGATTTTGCAGATAAGTTTATACAATTCATAAACATAGTAAGTATTTCCAAAGAAAGCTAAAAAATGTTTTTTTAGTTGCTATTGCAATGCAATGTATAAATGAAAAGCGCTTATCTTTATGTGGTTTTAATTGGCGCATCAATACTCTTAAAGAGGATGATTTGATATATACTCTACAAGCTCGTTTTGGGATATGTCAAATGCAGTCTAGCATCCTTATATCTCGCGGCATAAAAACTCCTGAAAGTGCAGAGAATTTTTTACAAGGTAAACTCTTCAATATACTCCAAGATCCACATTTGATGAAAGATATGGATATTGCATCAAAAAGAATTGCAGATGCTATAAGTTGCGATGAACGTATAACTATTTTTGCAGACTATGATGTAGACGGTGCATCTTCTGCTGCGCTGCTTTGTGATTTTTTAAAATCGTGCGGAGTGAAGAGGGTTGATATATATGTTCCAGATAGAATTAAAGAGGGTTATGGTCCGACTGTTTATGCAATGGAGAAAATTCATAAATCTAATGCAAATTTAATTATTACTGTAGATTGCGGATCTAGTGCTCATGATGCTCTAGATGCGGCATTTAAACTTGGGATTGATGTTATTGTGATTGATCACCATATTCCTTCAAAAAATTTACCAAAAGCTATCGCAATTGTTAATCCTGCAAGACCAGATTGCAAATACCCATTCAAGAATATTTCAGCAGCTGCAGTTTCTTTTTTAGTTGCTATTTCGGTGCGTAGAGAATTAAGGCGCAGAAAATATTTTTCTAAGGCAAGTGATGCAAATTCTGCAGAAAAAGAGCCAGATTTAATGAATCTTTTAGACTTAGTTGCGCTAAGTACTGTATGCGATGTTATGCCTTTAATTGGCTTAAATAGAGTTTTAGTAAAGCTTGGACTCAAAGTAATGCATCAAAGAAAACGCCCAGGAATTGCTGCGCTTCTAGATATTTGTAATATATCGCAGGAGCCAACTAGCATTGATATTGGGTTTTCAATAGGCCCAATGATTAATGCCGGAGGAAGGATTGACAATAGTAAAATTGGTGCGCTTCTTTTAAGTGAAATAAATAAAGATATAGCTTTAAAAAGAGGTCTTTTGCTTAAAAATATTAACGATAAGAGGAAAGAGATGCAAATGGCCGCAATGGAGCTTGCAATAAAAAAATCTATATCTCAAAAAAACTCTAAATGTATTTTTATTGCTTCAGAAGAGTTTCATCCTGGGATAATTGGAATTATTGCTGGAAGATTAAAAGAGATGTATAAAAAGCCAATTGCAGTTGCAAGTATACAAAATGGCATTGCAAAAGGTTCTGTGCGCTCTATTGAAGGGGTAAATTTTGGAGATATACTGCAGTGCGCAAAGCAAAATCTTATCATTCAAGATGGTGGAGGGCATGCAATGGCAGGTGGTTTTACAGTCAAAGAAAGTAATCTTAAAAAATTAAATACCTACATAGAGGATGCAATCCTTAATATCAATAACATAGAACATTTTATTGCAAATGCTATGTTACTTGAAATTGATGCGCCTCTTCTTGCTCAAGGAGTAAATAATAAATTATTAAGTAGCATTAATGAGCTTGCGCCATTTGGCTCTGGAAACAGGATTCCAAGATTCGTTATATATGATGCGATAGTGAAGTCTGTAAAGATATTAAAAGATAGGCATTTGATGTTTTATGTTTCT
>JAQCBG010000061.1 GCA_027621485.1 Pseudomonadota bacterium | reverse complement strand
TGTTGAATGATTTTAACTGAGATACCTCTTTCTTATCTAATATCGAAATATTGGAGAGTAATATATCTGGATTATCTACTACATATTCTATATACTTAGTGTACTTGTTAGCTATTTCACGAATATATTGATCATCAAAATGATCTTTCGAATATTCGAAATTTATATATAAACCATCCTCCAATTCAATAGCATTTAATGCTAAATCAAAAATTGATTTCTTGATATTCTTAGGCAATATATTAGAAACTTCTAAACCCTGCATTTCTATATCTGATATTTCATGATTCTGAAAAACAAAGAAAATTTGAAATAATGAATGCCTACTTAAATCTCTATCAATATTTAGATTTTCTACCAGTTGCTCAAAAGGAATGTCCTGATGTTCATAAGCACCCAGCACTACTTTTTTGATTTTCTGTACAAAATTCCTAAATGTATCATTAACCCCTACGCTAGATCTAAGTACTAAGGTGTTCACAAAAAAACCAATTAAACCCTCAGTTTCATTAGCTCTACGATTAGCAATAGGAGTACCTATAGCAACATCTTGTTGATTTATATACTTACTTAGTACAACTTTGAAAGCCGAAAGCAGAGTCATAAACATCGTTACACCTTCTGCTTGAGTAAATGAATTAAGTTTATCTAATATTTTTTTTGAAATTTTATGTAGATATTCTCTTGCATCATAATTACTATCTTTCCCTCTAGTTTTAAAAGATAAATCAACAGATGACATACCTGACAATTGATGCTTCCAATAATCTAGTTGTTTTTGTAATACCTCCCCTTTAAACCAATTTCTTTGCCATACTGCATAATCCACATATTGAATTTTTAACTCTTTTAAATGAGGACTTTTACCTACAGCAAATAAGTTATAACAATAGCTAAACTCCTTATTAAATACACCAATTGACCATCCGTCATTGATAATATGATGAGAAGTTAATATTAATACATAGTCTAAGTTACTGATTCTAAGTAATAACCCTCTAAACAAACTTTCACTCAAATTAAAAGGAGTGGTAATTTCTTGTAATACCTCTGTATCAATATTCTCAACAGTAATATCTTTATGCACCAACTTAAAATTACTTTTTTTAAAAATATGCTGATATACATTCTCTCCCTTAACAACTATCTTAGTTCGAAAAACTGCATGCCTATTCACCATGTATTCAATAGCTTTCTCCAAAGCTTTTATATTAAGAGCGCCACATATTCTAATACATGTTTGCATGTTATATAAATTATCACTCTCTTGATCTAACAACTGCTCTATAAACCAAAGTCTTTGCTGAGCAAAAGAAAGAGGCATTAACTCATTGCGCTCTACTTTAGTAATGGGTGGAAGAATTCCAGTTTCTTGATATTTTTGCTCTATTATACCCGCTAAATCACATAAAACAGGATACTCAAAAATTGCTCTTAATGGTACTTCTATAGACTCATTTTGTCTGATCTTAGATATTAATCTTGTAGCTATTAATGAGTGTCCTCCCAAATGAAAGAAGTTATCATTCCTTCCTACCCTTTCTACTTGTAACAATTCTTTCCATATTAATGCTAACGCTTTCTCCATCTTACCTTCTGGAGCTTCATATGCTTCTAAGCCTTCTCTTCCTTCCGGTTTTGGTAAACCCTTCCTATCTATCTTCCCATTAGGCGTTAATGGCATTTCTTTTAGAACCATTACCTGACTTGGTTCCATATAGTCAGGCAAATTTTTTGCACATACTTTTCTAATATCTCCTATTAGCTCTTGCTCTGCTTCTTTATCTTCTCCTTCTATCTCTTTATTATCACTCACTTTTGCTACTACATACGCCACCACCTTCTTTTGCTCTGCTTCATCTTCTCTAGCCAGCACTACACATTGCTTCACCCCTTCTACCGATGATATCACACTCTCTATCTCTCCAAGCTCTATCCTAAATCCTCGTATTTTTACCTGCTGATCTATCCTTCCTATATACTCTATATTACCATCTGATAGATATCTTGCCAAATCTCCTGTCTTATATAGTCTTTCTCCTGCTTTTTTACAAAACGGATTTGCTATAAACCTCTCTGCTGTAAGTCCTGCTCTATTTAAATATCCTCTAGCTAGTCCCACTCCTCCTATATATAATTCACCTATCGCACCTATTGGTATTTGGTTTAAGTTTCTATCTAGTATATATACTTCTGTGTTAGATATTGGCTTCCCTATTGGAATAACTGATAAAGAATCTAGCCCCCCTTTATATCTCCATGTTAAAACTTGTATTGTTGCCTCTGTTGGCCCGTATAGATTACACACTAAACATTGCGGATTTTGACTTGATATAACACTGATATGCTCATGGGTTAATCGCTCCCCTCCCACAAAAAAACGTTTTACCTTCAAATTCTTAAAAACATTTTCTTCATTTAATAAATTAATTAGCGAAGGTACTAATTGTATAGTATCTATTAAGTGTAAATGTATCGCTTTTTTAAACTCTGGAGGAGATTTTAAAACCTCACCTCTTGTTACAACTACCTTCCCTGCCATTAATAATGGTAAAAATACTTCCCATACAGACGCATCAAAATTGCTACTAGTTCTCTGAAGCATATATGGCTTAGCTCCATCAAAATATTGATTCATCATCCATTGCATATGATTAACCAAAGCATGCTGTTCAACTCCTACCCCCTTAGGTTTTCCTGTAGAACCTGAAGTATAAATGAGATAAGCTAACGCATGAGGTGAAGTAGCAATATCAAGAGAGGTTGTTAGCTTGCTTACGTAATCATCATAATCATCTATATATATTATCTTACCTTTATAATCCTTATATAAATTACTAAGCTTTCTAACTGTTAATAAAATATCTATATCTGCATCTTTTAACATATAATTAAGACGTTCCCTTGGGTACTCTGGGTCTAAGGGTACATACCCTCCTCCTGCCTTTAGTATAGATAGCATACCTATAACTAATTCTATCCCCCTTGGAGCACTTATACCTACTAACTTATCTACTCTTACTCCTTCTTGATGCAATAAATGCGATAATTGATTTGCACGATTATTCAATACTCCATAACTCACCTGCTTATCTTCATATACTATAGCTGTACGATCAGGCTGCTTTACTGCTACTTCCTCAAAAAGCTCATGTACTGTCTTGTTTTCTGGATATTCTGCATCTGTATTGTTGAATGATTTTAACTGAGATACCTCTTTCTTATCTAATATCGAAATATTGGAGCATATTTGTTCTACATCATTTACTATTGTGTTTATAAATTGATCGTAATACTTAGCAAGTTTAACTATAGTTTGTTCGTTAAACAAATCCTTAGCATACTCAAAGCGAAGATAAAGTGAATCTGGTAACTCTACAATATTTAAAGTAAGATCAAATTTAGCCTTTATCTTATAACTATATTCGTAACTCAATTCTAGATTATCCATAGAGATAGCTGACATCTCCATATTTTGAAGAATAAACATAACTTGAAAAATTGGATGTCTACTTAAATCTCTTTGAATATTTAAATGATCCACTAATTGCTCAAATGGCACATCTTGATGCTCATAAGCCTCTAGTGTTACTGCTTCAACTCTATGCAGAAGCTCCTTAAAAGTCATATATCTATTGATACCAATTCGCAATGCCAGAGTATTGGCAAAAAATCCTATTAATCCCTCTACATCCTTAGATTTTCTACCAGCTATCGGTGTACCTATCACTATATCATCCTGATTAGAAAATTTAGATAACACTGCACTAAATGCAGCAAGTAAAGACATAAATAAGGTTACACCTTCACCTTGAGACAGCTGTTGTAATTTATTAAATACATCTTTTGTAATGAAATGCTCATAATATTCACCATAATAACTTTGTACAAGTGGCCTACTTTTATCAGTTGGCAACTCTAGCATTAGAGCATGTGATAGCTGCTTCTTCCAATAAGATAGTTGCTTCTGCAATATCTCACCAGATAACCAAGTTCTTTGCCATATAGTATAATCCACATACTGCACTGGCAATGGGATTAAACTTGGTGACACACCTTTAGTATAATTCCTATAAGCAATAGAAAATTCTTTATTAAATATTCCCATTGACCAACCATCACTAATAATATGGTGAAATGTAATGATTAATATACCCCTCTTCGCTTTAAGATTAATAAAACACCCTCTACACAAAGCTTGATCACTTGTAAAAGGCCTGTAAATTTCATTATAGATAAAGCGTCCTATATCCTCATTTTTCAATTCAGTATTATCTATGATATCAAGATGAAACCCTAAATCTGGGTCTAGAATTTTTTGATATCCTATGCCATCTTTAGTGACTACCCGAGTTCTTAAGATCTCATGT
>JAQCBG010000060.1 GCA_027621485.1 Pseudomonadota bacterium | reverse complement strand
TTATGTATAATTTTTTGAATCTTTAAAATTTTTTTGATTCTATTTGAATGAAAAACTATTTATTCAATTTTATACTTTTTTTTTGTATTACATGTTTTAGCTTTTTTGCTTCTGCATATACAAAAATAGATATCAATCAAGGAAATACCAATCCCATTCCAATTGCAATAAATAATTTTGACGGGGTAAATGTGAGGTCTGCTCATATTGCAAAACGTATATTAGATGTTGCAAAGCAAGATTTAATAAGCACTGGCCTCTTTAATTTAATAGATGATAATGCTTTTCTTGAGCATGTTCATGTTGATAGCATTCCTAATTTTAGTAATTGGAGAAAAATTAATGCAAGTATTATTATAATAGGATTAGTTGATACTACTGATGATGGTAAATTAACACTGCAATTTAAAATTTGGGATTCATATAATGAAAAAAGCATAGGCGGCATGCAATATAATACTCACGAAAATGGATGGAGAAGAGTTGCGCATAAAATTGCAGATAAGATATATGAGAATTTAACTGGTGATACTGGATATTTTGATACTCGCATTACTTTTGCAGCAGAATTAAAAAAAGCTGGGATTCTTTACAAGAAACTTGCAATTATGGATTATGATGGAGCAAATTTTAAGATGCTCTCTGGTAATAGTGACTTAGTATTGAGCCCTAGCTTTGATATGCAAAATCAAAGAATTATCTATATGTCGTATAAAGGCAAAGAGACTCCAAAAGTTTATGTATTAAATATTGAAACTGGATTTCAAAGAGTTGTTGGATCTTTTCATGGTATATCATTTGCGCCTCGTTTCTCACCAGATGGAAACTATGCAATACTTTCTGTTGGGGGTCTTATGGAGACTAATATATATGAAGTTCAGCTTGAAACGGGATTAATGCAAAAAATTACAAATCAAAAAAATGTAGTGAATACATCTCCTTCATATTCTCCAGATGGAAAAAAAATTGTATTTAACTCTAATAGATCTGGAACAAGGCAAATATTTGTAATGAATAGAGATGGATCAGATATAGTGCAAATTAGTCAAGGAGAGGGCTCATATACCGCACCTTCTTGGTCTCCACGAGGAGATTATATTGCATTTACCAAATCTTATATGGGAAACTTTTACATAGGCATTATGAAAACAGATGGAACATCTGAGAGATTACTTACAAAAAGTTGGTTGGATGAGAGCCCTAGTTGGTCGCCAAATGGACGTATCATAATATTTAGAAGGCAAGACCCTGATGGAGCAAGTAGAATTTGTTCTGTAGATATAACTGGAAGAAATGAAAGAGTGATTAATACCACTGTGGATGCATCTAGTCCCTCATGGTCTTCTCTACTTCAATGAGGTTATTATTGCATAACTGCTTTACATAAGAAATACTAAACATTAACTCAAAAAATTAAAAGGTTTAATATATGAAAGATAAGCGAATTGGAACTGATGTTTATCAAGAAGCTTTAGAATTTCATTCAAGCGAAAGAAAAGGAAAACTCGCAATTGAGTTAACGAAATCACTCGATAATCAGCGTAGCCTTTCTCTTGCATATTCTCCTGGAGTTGCTGCTCCGTGCCTTGCAATTCACAAAAATAAAGCAGATTCATTTAAATATACTGCAAGAGGTAATTTTGTTGCAATTGTATCTAATGGTACAGCTGTGCTTGGACTTGGAAATCTTGGAGCATTAGCATCTAAGCCAGTAATGGAAGGGAAGGCTGCTCTTTTTAAAAGATTTGCAGATGTTGATGCAATTGACATAGAAATTGATACAGAAGATACAAGCGAGTTTATAAATGCTGTTAAACTCATGTCTGTAAGTTGGGGTGGTATTAATTTAGAAGATATTAAAGCCCCTGAATGTTTTATTATAGAAGAAGAGTTAAAGAAAATTGTTGATATTCCTGTATTTCATGATGACCAACATGGGACTGCAATAGTTGTTGCAGCAGGACTTATTAATGCTGCGCATATTACAAATAGAAAATTTACAGAAATGAAGATTGTTGTAAATGGCGCTGGTGCTGCTGCTATTGCGTGCATTAACTTAGTAAAATCCTTAGGTATTTTAGCCGAAAATATCATTATGTGCGATACAAGAGGCGTAATTTACAAAGGAAGAACGGAAGGAATGAATAAATGGAAAGAAGTGCATGCATCAAGTACCGAGGCAAGAAGTTTAAGTGATGCAATTAAAGGTGCTGATGTATTTCTTGGATTATCTATAAAAGGCGCGCTAACAAAAGAGATGGTAAAATCCATGTCAAATAATCCCATCATATTTGCAATGGCAAATCCAGATCCTGAAATTACTCCAGAAGAGGTAAAGGAAGTAAGAGATGATGCGATTATAGCAACTGGCAGATCGGATTACCCAAATCAGATCAATAATTTAATGTGTTTTCCTTATATTTTTAGAGGCGCGCTTGATGTTCGTGCTAAAGTGATTAATGAGGAGATGAAGATTGCTGCTGCGCATGCAATAGCAAGGCTTGCAAGAAAAGAAATTACTTCTGAGATAATAAATGCATATTCTGGTAAGCATTATAAATATGGCCCTGAATACATAGTGCCAGTGCCATTTGATTCAAGGTTAATTAGCGAAGTCCCAATTGCTGTTGCAGATGCTGCAATTAAAACTGGAGTTGCAACAGAAGAAGTTATAAAAGACTTTTCAATTCGCAAATATAAAAAAGATCTGGAGATAAAATTAGATCCTTGTGTTGGCATTATGCATAAGTTTTTTGCTAAGAGAATTTTAGAGCCAAAGACAATACTTTTTAGTTCAGGTCACATACCAGCTGTTGTGTATGCAGCAGCACAGTGGTGCAGAGAAGGTTATGGTAATGCAATTTTAGTTGGGAAAGAAGAGAGGTATATGAAAGATATGCTGATTCAGACTGAAATTGATGAGGTAGATGGCCTTTCATTCGTTGATCCCTCTCAAAGTGATAGTTTGACAAAATACGCAAAGCATCTTTATCATAAGATGCAAAGAAGGGGTAAGACTTTAGAAGATTGTCGAAATCTTTTATTAAATAATAGCTCCATCTTTGCAGCAAGCATGCTGAATGATCAAAAAGCAGAAGGAATGGTTGCTGGTGCGTCTAATCCATATTTTAATACCCTTTATAATATTTCAACCGTAATTGATTTTAAAGATGGATATAAGGGTTTATTTGCGCTTTCTATTTTAGCTAAAGATGGGAAGATAATTTGTATAGCAGATTCTGCTGTAAATAAAGAGCCAAGCGGTAAGATGCTTGCTGATATTGCTATAACATCTGCAGCAAAAATTAGGCAGTTTGGAATAGAGCCCAGTATTGCATTTGTTTCTTATAGTACATTTGGTAATTCAAATGAGCGAGGACTTGGCTCCATTAATGAAGCAATATCTATATTAGATGAAAAGGAAGTTGATTTTGAATATGATGGTGAAATTGCTGCAAATATTGCATTAAATAAGAAATTGCTTTCTCAGTATCCATTTACAAAGCTTTCAAAACCAGCAAATATTTTAATTATGCCATCTCTTCATAGTGCGCACATATCAACAAAATTACTTCAAGAATTTGGTGGGGCAAATTTAGTCGCAACAATACTTTGTGGATTGAAGGAAAAAATACAAATAGTACCAGGTAGTGCAGTTGCATCTGATATTTTAAATGCTGCGGCAATTGCAGTATCTAGTTAATAAGTGAATATATTTGATGATTTTCATTGAAATGTAGTGCATATGCTGATCTGGGCTTTGTTTATAACTTGCGTTTTGTGTATAGTTATTTTTGAGATATTTTTCTTTGCTAAAGCTAAAGAGCAAAAGAGTACTGCTAACTACATGACATTGATTTGGTTTTGTTTTGCTGTAGCTTTTTGTTTTGTAATTTATATTATTAGAGGCTTTGATGATTCCGTTTTATTTATAACTGCATATTCAATAGAGCTCGCACTAAGTCTTGATAATATATTTATATTTATTTTAATATTTAAACAATTTGCCATAAAGGGTCAAAGTCAGCATAGAGTGCTTTTTATAGGTGTTTTAAGTGCAATTATTATGCGCTTTCTCATATTGATGTTTGGAATAGAATTAATACAGAGTTTTCAATGGGTGTTTTATATATTTGGATTGTTTCTTTTATATAGTGGCATTAAAGCCTTTATTGATTATCAAAAAAGTAGATCAACAGAGATAAATGTAGATTCAAAGCAAAGCAATACGATTTTCAGTAGATTAAATAAGTGGTTTAGCATTCAAGATAATGATCGGCGTTTTATTATAAAAAAAGATGGAAAATTTTTTTTTACAAAACTTTCCGCGGCTCTTTTTTGTATTGAGCAGGCAGATTTAATTTTTGCGCTAGATTCAATTCCAGCGGTACTTTCTGTAACAAATGATT
>JAQCBG010000059.1 GCA_027621485.1 Pseudomonadota bacterium | reverse complement strand
CTATTACTCTTTCCTCCAAGTAATAATTTATTTATTAATGGAATATTATCCGCTGTAGAATTTAATGCATTTACAGGAATTATTGTACCGGCAAATTCTATATTATTTTCTAATAAATCTAAAAATCCTATTCCATATATTCTATATATCTCTCCTATCATAGAAAATTCCTCAATAGATAATATGGAACCTTTTTCAAAATTAATTTTAGAACTAAGATTTTTAAATGGCACAGAATCCGTCTGCAGCATCTCTTTTATGACGTATCTTGGAGCAGATGATGAGAGCGATACTAATTTTGTAAAAAACGAAGTATTATATACTTTATAATCATCGATTTTGAGATTTCCCGAAAATATTAAATCTGAATTAGAATTTTGACTACTAAACACTCCTTCTAATTCCATGGCACCTCCTTGTAACTCCTCATTCATACCAAGAGCTGTAAAAGTGCTGCCCGCATCTCCAGATTTAATCCATATTCTTGAATCTTGATATGATGCTTCTAATTTTTGACCATTATAAAATAATCCATTTAAATAAAAGTTATCAAGCTCGTTATTTTTATATGAACTTTTTATTTTCGTATCAAATAAAGAACCCCCGCCTTTTAAAATAATGCGATCAAAATCAGCGTTTAAATTGATGGAGCTTTTTTCGTCTTCGTTATTTTTGTTAGAATTGATTATTTTAGTAAGGTCACTTTGATGTAAATCTAATGCATGGCTTTGTATATCAATATAATGATCATCTTTCTTTGAATGATACGAAAAATTAATCTTGGATTGTGAAAAAAGCGTCTTATTTGATTCGATATTGATTTCTCGCTTTATAAAATCAATATCACCCCTACCAAATGAAGAGATATTGTTACCCACTAAATAGTAATGATCTATAGCTATAAAATCACTATTTTTTGATGTGATTGTAAAATCTGCATTTAATAAAGATAATGTCGTATTTTTGTTAATTGCATCTAAAAATCCTAAATCTATATGACTATTTTTCAAGTCAAAAATAGCCTTAGCTTTAATATTACCATTATCGAATGCTTTTATCTTTAAATCTCCTCTAAGCTTACCTTTAATGAATTTTGGAACTTGAAAATTTGCACGCCTCAGATCTTTCACATCTTCATATGCTCGCAATTCTATATCTGTATAACTACCATCAAAATTTCTACTGACAGTGACATTGGAGCCAATATATTTGTTTATAATACCTTTTCCAGTCAGTAATAAACTCCCTTCATCAAGATGCAAATTAACATCTGCATTACTTACAGAATACTGCTTTAAAATCTTTTCTGCGTAAAAATTCTTTAAATTACTATTTATTGAAAATTGAATATCTTGGTTCTTTTTAGATAGAGGAATGACAAGATTTAAATTTGTATAAGCTCTACCTTTTGGTCGTAAGATCTGTAGATTCTTTATTTTATGTTTTGCATATATCTCGCCGACTTGAAGTAAATTTTTTACCAAACCTTCTATGGTACATTTTGCAGTCAAAACATAGAGATCATCATTATTGCGCTTTTCTATAATGGCATGAAATTCACTAATCTCACTATCTAGTATTTTTGCATGCTGTGCATCTATGTTTGCGCTATAATCTTTGTTCATAGAGATTTTAACATAAGGCGCCTCTATGATAGGCAGACCTCCGCTAATGCCCATATCAAGCACCGCATCTTTAAGATCTATCTGAAGATTAAAATCATTATTCAGCGACTGATTACGGGAATTTAAATCTAGTTTTATATGATCAATCAACCCCCCTTTCAAGTTATTAAGTAACCAATTGTATGTTTCGCCTGAAATAAAATCTTTAATTATCTTTAAATCTTGTACATTAAAATTTTCTATTTGAAAATCTGAATAGAATGCATCTTTTAAAAACTCTATCTGACCCTTTAATTTAATATTCGCATAAAGAGCTTGTAATTCATTGATATACAATTCTTTTTTACTTGCATTGTACTCATAAAATCCACTTAATAAGTCATTTTTTTGCTTTGCAGGCCCCAATTCTATATTGGCATCATCATAATAATAACGAACTTCTATCTTACCTCTTTGCACTATATCCTCTAAATACTCTCCTTTTGATGCAATGCTGATTTCTGCATTCTTCGTAATATTGAGATTACTCAAATCAGTATCTTTTATAAGGTAATTTATGGGAAAATTTAACATATCAAAGCTAAGATTAATCTCCCTCTCAGTAAAATTCACAATAGCAGAGCAAAAGACTTCATCATTCTCAATTCTCACTTTAGAAATTAACTGCAAAATGAGTTTATCTTGTATATTCCTACTTAATTTTCTTAATTGGATACTTTGAATGCTAATTTCTAGAGCGTCTTTATTATCATTTATCACATAAAAAGAAAGGCCGTTTAAATGCTGAATAACATGCGAAAAATAAGGAAATTTACTTTGCAACATTTTCTTTGCTTGTGATGCGTGATGCTTATTCTGCGCAATTCTATCCGAAGATCTTTCACTGGTGTGAAATTGCATATTATTACTAAATCGCACATCCTTTAAAATATCTCTCCAGCTCCCAAATAATAGCTGAGAGAGACTTGCTTTACTTTCTATATATGGAAATTTAATAAATATATTTGTATTTTTAACAATAGCCCTGCACTCTACTTCCTCTAAACGCACAAGTATTCTACCCGTAGATTTTAAATCAAGTTGTACATTTTTGATTTTGATATCTACATCATCTATATTCTTTCGAATAAAATACTCCGCAACAACTGCAAGCTGAGGGATAGATTTTGGACTAGATATCATAAGATAAAAAAATCCTATAAATATAAGAAAAAAGACAATCAATACAACATTAAGTGCCGTAATTGTTATTTTTGATATAGCTTTACTTAAAATCATAGCACTCTTTGTATTTTTATATGCGCTTTTGTGGTATTTTTTGAGCCTTTAGTTATATTATGCAATCTCAATTTCATAAATCTTGCAATCAACATGCAAAAAATCTCAAAAATTTTACTCATTACGCTATTTATATCTCTGTATAATTACACATGTCTTTATGCTATAGAGTCCTCTTGCAATTCAAAAATTGCCAGAGAATTTGAAGAATTCTTCAACTCTTTCAAAACAGCTAAATCAAATTTTACTCAATATACAGAATCTAGTGTAGCAACTGGAATACTTTATATATCAAAACCACACAATATGAAAATTGAATACAATTCTCCAAGAAAAATTAGCGCACTCTATATGAATAAAATACTTTCTTATTTTGATCATGAGCTTAGCGAAGAAAGTCATGTAAAGCTCTCTAATTTTCTTATAACATTACTTATAAAGCCAAAAATTTCATTTTGTGACTTTTGCGCATCATTAAACACATATAAAGTCAAGAATGCTGCATATCTAGAATGCAATCTAAATGAAACTCAAGATGCAAAAAGTATTCAAATAATAATTGAAAATAATACACTCAAGCAAATTTCAATACATAAAGAGTTTGAAGAAGCAATAACAATAAAATTTCAAGATGCAGTTTATAATATAAACATCCCAACTGATATTTTTAGTATAAAAAATACATCAATGCAAAATATTAGAGAAAATTAGCCTCAATTTTATAACTTTATTTCCTTCATTATCTTTTAAATTTATTATTCCCTTTGATGCTAACACCTTATCTATACTTTGATCTCGCAAACTTTAGTTATGCATTGTTATTTATGTGCGTTTATTATATTTATCTGCAATAATCATTATTTATTTAATTATTGATTTATTTAATTATGCGTTCTTTTGCATTTTATATTTTAGGTATTGGTACTTTTCTTGAGTATTTTGATCTCATGCTATATGTACATATGGCATTTCTATTAAATGATATATTTTTTCCAAAAACAGATCCTTATACTGCTCAACTTCTTGGGGCTTTTTCATTTTGTATTACTTTCTTATTTCGCCCAATTGGAGCTCTAATATTTGGGTACATTGGCGATAATTATGGCAGAAAGAAAGCAATTACAATAACAACATCCATGATGTGCATGTCATGTTTTATTATGGCTAATTTACCTACATATTCTGAAATTGGGATATGGTCAGCATATATTGTCACTTTCTGTAGAATAATACAGGGAATATCTTCTATGGGAGAGATTATAGGTTCAGAAATTTACTTTGCAGAAACAGAAAAGCCTCCAAAAAACTGGATAACAGTGAGTATGATGCATTTTTTTGCAGCGCTTGGAGCAAGTAGCGCACTTTTTATAGCATATATTTCAACTCATTATTTTTTCAATTGGCGAATCGCATTTTGGTTTGGAACCTTCATTGGCTTTATTGGATTTTTTGCGCGAATTAAATTGCCAGAAACAAAGGATTTTTTAAAAGCAAAAAAGCAAATTAAGACAAATGATATAAAGTTAATACATAA
>JAQCBG010000058.1 GCA_027621485.1 Pseudomonadota bacterium | reverse complement strand
ATTTTGCAGCAGTTGGTGGTAAAATTATTATTACAGTAGAAACAGAACAAGATGCGCAAAAATTTACAGACATGTTTAAAAAATACAATATCGAAGTAAATAATATTCATCACTTTCAAAATACAACATCTGCTTATCAAGATGATAATATTAAAATTAATATCTGCGTATTAGACATAAATTTTCATTTTGAATTTTGTGGCGTAAGATTTTTTAGCGCAAAGCAAATCTTTAATTTAAATGCACGGCAAAAAACAGAAGGGGCATCTTATAGGAAAATCAAATCAAATAGCGAGAAACTAAATCAGATTCAAGATTTAAAATCAGGTGAGCTTATCGTGCACGTAGATTACGGAATCGGAAGATTTGTGAATATTACAAGTATTACTACTTGCAATACTGAGAAAGACTTTGCGCAAATTGAATATAGCAATCATGATAAATTCTATCTTCCAGTTGAAAATATTGAATTAATATCTAAATACAATTCAGATAATATAGAGGAAGTGATCCTGGATAAATTAGGCGCAAATCATTGGAAGAAAAAATGCGCAGCGTTGAAAGAAAAAATTAGAATTACAGCATTAAATATAATAGAAACTGCGGCTAAGAGAGCAAGTATAGAGTCTCCTATTATAAATCCAATATCTGCTTTATATGATCAATTTATATTGAGTTTTCCATATAAACTTACTATATGCCAAGAAAATGCAATCAATGAAACTCTTTCTGATCTTGAATCTGGAGTTGCAATGGATAGATTGATATGTGGAGATGTAGGATTTGGAAAAACAGAGATTGCGCTTCGCGCAGCATGCGCAGTTACATGCTCAGAGACTGCATATCAAGTTGCAATAATAGTTCCCACAACACTTCTTGCAAGGCAGCATTATAAGATATTTTGTGAAAGATTTAGTGGTCTGCCCGTAAACATAGCTCAAATTTCAAAACTTATACCCAAAAAAAATATTAAAGACATAAAGAATGATTTAAAGGCAGGTAAAATTGATATAGTAATAGGTACTCATGCGCTTCTTAGAGATGATATAGTTTTTCAAAATTTAGCGCTTGTAATAATTGATGAGGAGCAGCGCTTTGGTACAGCGCAAAAGGAAAAATTAAAGGAAGTAAAAGAGGGAGTTCATGTTTTGACGCTTGCTGCGACACCAATACCAAGAACTCTACAAATGGCAATTTGCGATATAAAAAAACTCAGTATTATTTCAACACCACTTCCTGGTAGAAAAGAGGTAAAAACTCATATAATAAAATATGATAAAAGCATTATTCGAGATGCAATTTTAAAAGAAATATTAAGAGATGGAAGGGTGTTTTATATAACGCCTCGTATTGAGTATATGAAAGAGATTGAAGAGCAATGTAAGATGCTCGATATTGAACTTCGTATATGCTTTGTTCATGGAGGCATGAGTGCAAATCAAATAGATGATATTATGAATAAATTCTATGATAATGAATTTAATATCATGATTGCTACTAGCATCATTGAACTTGGTATTGATATGCCTTTTGCAAATACTTTAATCATAGATAGAGCTCATATGTTTGGGCTGTCTCAGCTTCATCAAATGCGTGGCAGAATAGGAAGGTCTGAGAAATCTGCATATGCTTATTTTATTTTACCAAATAATATTACAAATATTGCAAAAATAAGACTTGATGCATTAAACTCAATGAGTTATGCGGGTGCTGGATTGAGCATTGCAACGCAAGATCTTGAGATCAGAGGTTGTGGGAATTTACTTGGTGATAAACAATCTGGTTATATAAAAGAAATTGGGCTTGATATGTATAATCAAATGCTCGCAAGTAGTATCGAAGAGTTTCAAAGTGACAATCAGTATATCTCTTCAAAAACTTGGAGTCCTGTTGTTAATTTGGATATATCCGC
This sequence comes from Pseudomonadota bacterium, assembly GCA_027621485.1. Lineage (GTDB taxonomy): Bacteria > Pseudomonadota > Alphaproteobacteria > Rickettsiales > Midichloriaceae > JAQCBG01. The sequence continues at coordinate 2,561 of JAQCBG010000058.1, read as the reverse complement.
AAGGATTCCAACTGATTATATAGCAGATGATGATTTAAGACTTCGTATCTATAGAAAAATAGCATTAGTATCAAATCATACAGAAATTCAAAATCTCAAGACTGAGATTTCTCAGGAATTTGGTCATCTACCAAATCAAGTAAATGATTTATTTGAAATTACTCATATAAAACAAGCCGCAAAAACGCTCGGTATATCCCGAATAGATAGAAGTAAGATAGGTTATTTCTTTAAGTTTCACGAAGAGAGTGCGCTGATAGAAAAGGTGAAATCAGAATACTTGGAACAAAATATAGATATAAAATTAAAAGGTAACGGAATTTTTATTTATTATGATACTGGAGATGAATGCCCAATCTCTGTTAGTTTTGGATTATTAGATAAAATTAATAAAATGGTAAATTAGTGCATTATTCAATATTGAGATTATATAAATAACACACAAACTATTCTACAGTTACAGATTTTGCAAGGTTTCGTGGTTTATCAATATTTAATCCCTTTTTATTTGCCAAGCTATAAGCAATAATCTGCATTGGTATAATATGTAAAAATACCTCAAAGATACTATCTGGTAATGTAATAATAGAATTATACAATGATTCATCTATGTTAAAAGATTTAGAGCAGACCAATACAATCTTACCCATTCTTGCTTTGATTTCTTGAACTGTTGATTTTATCTTATTAGATATTATTGCTTCATTTGGGACTATAATAATAGATACTGTATTTTGATCTACTATAGCAATTGTTCCATGCTTTAATTCTCCAGATGATATACCTTCTGCTGTAATATATGTTAATTCTTTTAGCTTGAGTGCACCTTCCATTGCAAGTGGATAGCTCCAATTTTTTCCAATATATAATACTTTATCTGCATTCTCTAGCATATTTACTGTATGATTTATAAAATGAGAATCCAATGCTGTCATTTCTTCTATAGAAGATCTCATCATACTTGGTAATTCCTCTAAAGATTGGAACTTACTATCGTAGTATTCATTTGTAATCATGCGCCTTTTCTTTGCAATTTGCAATGTAAGAAGCAGCAGTAAAAGAAGTTGTGCTGTAAAAGTTTTTGTTGCGGCAACTGCAATTTCTGGTCCAGCAATCATTTCTATATTAATAGATGAGAGTTGTGCAATTGAGCTATATACATTATTTGTTATTGACACAATATTATTGTGCTGTGCAGCTTTTACCTTCTTTAAAGCAGCTATCGTGTCCGCAGTTTCTCCAGATTGTGATATGAATATAAAAATGCAATCTTCTGAAATAATACTATTACGATAAGCGAATTCTGAAGATATCTCTACCTGTGTTCCTATTTTTGTAAATTCTTCAATCCAGTATTTTGCAATGCTTGCTGCATAAAATGAGCTGCCGCATGCTATTATATATATCTTATTGTATTTATCATTCCAAAAAGAAGCGAGATCTTTAAATTTATATGTTTGTAAAATTTGTTTAATGATATCTGGTTGCTGATAAATTTCTTTAATCATGCAATTTGGAAATTGCTTGTGAGAGCTATATTGCGTATCATTACTTTGTTTTAATATTTCAAATACAGGGTTTTTTGAGTGCAATATATTATCTAATTCATATATTTCACACTTATCATGCTGCACTATATAAATTTCATTATCTTGAATATGAGCGATATGCTCGCAAAAATCCATTAATGCACTAGAGTCTGACGAAATAAACATCGTATCCTGAGATCTTCCAAGAAGTAACTGCATATTTTTTTTGACTGCAATTAAGGTATTGGGGCAATCAATAAGCATTATAAGAAGTCCAAAAGATCCCTTTAACTGGGATATCGCCTTAGAGATTATTAATACTAAATCTTGAGTTGTCTTAATTGGGCCATATTTATTGGCCTCTAAATCTATAATGGCAGATATTACTTCTGTATCTGTTTGGCTTTGAAATTTATATCCAGCAATTTGCAAATCTTGTTTTAATTGATTGTAATTATCTACAATGCCATTATGTACAACGGCAACTTTACCAACAATAATTGGGTGGGTATTTTGCAGAGTTACTTGTCCATGAGTTGCCCATCTTGTATGACATATGCAAATGTTGCTTTTTATATTATCTTTTGCTTTTTCGAATTTATTTATCAGATTCTGTATTTCTCCTAGTGCCTTTATTTCATGAAATGAATTACCTTGTATAGTTGCAATACCAGCTGAATCGTATCCTCTATACTCTAATCTTTGAAGCCCAAGTAAGGCGCTCTGCATTACATTTTCTGCGCCTATAGCGCCAATAATTCCGCACATTTATAATTCCTTAGAATAATGACTCATAGAATGACTAAAAAATGCATTATAGGAAAAATTAGATTTAATTGCACCATTTGTATTTATCTTGGGCTCAAAAGAATATTTTTTATAATGTAATTTTCATTATATTTAAAAAACTTAACTAAAATAGCATTAACTTATCTTTACAAGCAATCCAGCCAGCAGGCTCTTTTAATATATCTTGCACTTCATGCTTGCCAAAAATTTTCGTTATTCCTCTTCTTTCAAATAATTCAAATA
>JAQCBG010000057.1 GCA_027621485.1 Pseudomonadota bacterium | reverse complement strand
ATAAATCCCTTACTTCCAGAAAAAGTATGATATATAAAGTAAATTAATGAAAGTAGTAAAAATACTGTAAAAACTTTATTATTTAGTAACTTCAAAGCATCACCTTTTTAGGAAATATTAAGAAATTGAAGGCTCAATAGACACTAGTAAATCACCAGTAACGCATACATCTCCCTTACTCACTTTAATTTCCTTTACTTTTCCATCAATCTTACTTCTAATGATATTTTCCATTTTCATTGCCTCCAATATCAAGATTGGTTGATTTTTTGTAATTGTATCACCAACAAGCACTTTCATATCAGATACTATTCCAGATATATTTGCAAATATATCTCCAGTACTTTCATATGCACTATCTACCTTAGGCATGAATTTTTTTAATTCACCAGCTCTTGGAGAGAAGAAATGAGCCTTTGTTTTTACTCCTTTAAAGAATAAATCAATAGATGAAGTTTGGTATTCAACTTGCAGACTATAATTTACACCATTTATCGAGCAAGCAAACAATTTGCTACCTAAAATCCAATTACTTGAAATATAAAAACGCCTATCTTCAAACGAAATTTTAAATGAATCTTTTAAAGTTCTGACTGTAACGGGATAATTCACGTCATCAAGAGAGACGACCCATCTTGTGCCAATGCTCCTAGAAATTCCGCGAAACTGTCCATTTATAGTCTGACGCCTTCGCATATCGGTTAAAAATATATAAATTGCAGCGCAAAGCATGACGCCATTTTCTTCTGTACTCAGAGCGTTACTGCTAAAACCATCTTTGTATTCTTCATCTATGAAATTTGTGTATATTGTATTATTTAAAAAAGCATCAGAACTCATTATAGCCTGCAAGAAACTAATGTTTGTAGAGATGCCTCTTATAATATATCTCTCTAGCGCAGATGCCATAAGTTTTATAGCCCCTTCTCTTGTTTGACTATGAGTGCAAACTTTAGAAATCATAGCATCATAAAACATACTAACCTCGCCTCCTTCATATATACCAGAATCTATGCGAACACCATCATCTACGCCACTTGGCTCTTGATATGTCGAAATTCTTCCAGTTGATGGAATAAAGGCGCATTCAGGATCTTCTGCATATATACGCGCTTCTATTGCATGACCATTAAACTTTATATCATCTTGAGTAATCTCTAATGCCCTACCCTCTGCAATTCTAATCATTTGCTCTACAAGATCTATTCCTGTAATTAATTCTGTAACGGGATGCTCAACTTGAAGCCTCGTATTCATCTCCATGAAATAAAAATTTCCATCAGCATCCACAATAAATTCAATTGTTCCTGCAGAAAAATAATTATTTTGCCTCGCGAGAGAAATAGATTGCTCATACATCCTGCGACGCATATCTTCATTTAAAAATGTACTTGGAGCCTCCTCAATAACTTTTTGATGTCTTCTTTGAGTTGAGCAGTCACGCTCTCCTATGCATACATAATTTCCATGAATATCTCCTAAAATCTGAATCTCTATATGCTTTGGATTTATAATTAATTTCTCTATAAAGGTTCTTGAATCAAAGAAGCTATTTTTTGCCTCTGTACTTGTAGAATTATAAGCTTGCAGCATTTCTTCGCTACTTCTAACAACTCTCATGCCTTTACCGCCACCACCAGCAACTGCCTTTAGCATTATTGGATATCCTATGCTCTTTGCTATTTCAAGTGCATTTTGCTCGCTTTCTAAAACGCCAATATATCCAGGTACAATACTAACATTAGCTGCATGCGCAACTTTTTTAGCTTCTATTTTATCTCCCATTTTTTTTATTGAGTCGCTCGATGGACCAACAAAAATTATACCATTTCTTCTGACTAAAGATGCAAATTCAGGGTTCTCAGATAAAAATCCATAACCAGGATGCACTGCATCTGCGCCTGATATCTGAGCTGCATGAATTATAGCTTTATGATTTAAATAACTTCTTGAAGCTGCTGCTGGGCCTATATATATAGCATCATCTGCAGATCTTACATGTAGAGAATTTCTATCTACATCAGAATGTACTGCGACTGTTTTTATACCTAATTTTCTTGCAGTTTTTATAATGCGACATGCTATTTCTCCTCTATTTGCAATTAATAGTTTTTTAATTTTTCTTTTTTGCATTTGTTTGTGAATATTTTTATCAAACCCTATAAACACTACGTTTTTTGAACTTTTTTCTCTTTAATAACAACTGTACCTGCAATTAAATCATGAATTCCTCTTTTTCTTTTATTAAAATCAATCATAATAAAGCCAATACAAAAAGGTATTGCAGATAATATATAAGAAAAAGCTCTAATAATAGATTGCTTGGTACTTATTGAATTTGCTGTCTTAGCATCAACAATTCTGCATCTTGCTATCATCTTACCTGGCGTTGCGCCATCTTTTTTTATCCAAAACCAAAATAAAAACCCAAATATAATTGAAGCTGTAATAAATTGCATCATTAACCACTTTGTAATTATATGTCTGCTTCGCAAAAACTCCCATAATTCACCAGCATCAACATTGCCACCACTTGCATTAAAAAAGGTAGATATAATGTCTGAAAGCTGCCTTCCATCATACATGAGAAAATTAAAAATTACTCCAACAGGTATCATAATGAGTGTTATTATTATGATATCAATCGTTGATGCTATAATTCTTCTGGCAAAAGAAGCATATTCTACATTATACTCTATGTTTTGTGACATTATGTTATTCCATTAATATAAATAACTTCGTTTATATTTTACTGAAAAAGCTCATATTTATGCAGAATCAATAATTGTTTTTCCACCCATATACTTTTGAAGTGCATACGGAATTTTAATAGACCCATCTTTTGTTTGGTAATTTTCTATTATTGCAGCCATTGTTCTGCCAACTGCGAGCGCAGAACCGTTTAATGAATGCGGATGATACTTTTGACTTTTTACATCTTTATATTTTACTCGCATTCTGCGCATTTGAAAATCTGTACAATTTGAGCAACTTGAAATTTCTCTATAGCGATTTTGACCTGGCATCCATACTTCTATATCATAAGTTTTACTTGCAGAAAAACCCATATCATACCCACAAAGCAACATAACTCTATATGGCAACTCTAAACTCTTTAATATACTTTCTGCAACTCCCCTCATTCTCAGTAACTCCCCTTCTGAGTCACTTGGCTTAACAATACTTACTAATTCTACTTTCTCAAATTGATGCTGCCTTATCATTCCTTTTATATCTTTCCCAGAGCTTCCAGCTTCAAGACGAAAACACGGAGTACTTGCAGTTAGTCTTAAAGGTAAATCTGATTCTAATAAGTTTTTTTCAAATACAAGATTAGTCAGCATGACTTCTGCTGTTGGCGCTAAATAAAAACCATCTTTAGTTTGAAATAAATCATCTTCTAATTTTGGAAATTGACCAGTTGCAAAAATAGCTCTTTGATTCACAAGGCAAGGAGGCGATACTTCTTTATACCCAAATTCCTCTGTATTATGATCCAACATAAAAGAAATTAAAGCTCTTTCAAGTTTTGCAAGTTTAGATTCAAGAACAACAAATCTTGATCCCGCAATCTTTGTTGCTTGCTCAAAATTCATTAATTGCTTTACAGCGCTCACTTCAAAATGCTGAAGGGGCTTGAAATCAAAATTTGGCAATTTGCCACTTTCGTATTCCAATACGTTGTCTGCATCGCTTTTTCCAATTGGCACATCTGGTGATTGCAAATTTGGAATCATAAAAAATATCTTATTAAAACTCTCTTCTAAATCTCTTACTTTATCGGCTTGTATTTGCATTTGCGCTCTTATACTTTCCGCTTTTTTTATCGCATCTGCAGAATCTTGATATGATTTTTTTAATACTTCAATTTCTTTTGCAATATGATTACGCTTTTCTTGCAAGTCCTGCAGATCTTTTCTTTCTGTTTTTAATTGGAAATCTAGATCAAAGAATCTTTCCAAAACATCTAGAGATTCCCCTCGCTGAAGTAATAATTGAATAAAATGCTCTTTATTATCTCTTGCAAATAATAAATCAATCATTGTACTTTTCCGTAAATTTTATGAGTATTATAGAAAGTTCGTATAATAATATCAGTGGCAGAGCAAGAATAATTTGACTAAGTACATCAGGTGGAGTGAGTATTGCGGCAACTATAAATATTATAACTATTGCGTGCTTCCTGCGCTTTACAAGTTGATTTCGAGTAATTAAGCCTAATCTTCCAAGAAGCGATAAAATAATTGGCATTTGAAATGCAAGACTAAAACCAACAATAAGCTCTATAATAAGATTAATATATTCACTAATTTTAGCCTCAAGCATAATTGGCATACTAAGAGTATTTATTTTTTGCTTTTCAAAGCTTAGGAAGAATTTCCATGTAGCTGGAATCACAAAGTAATATACAATCAAAATTGCTAAAATAATTAACAAAGGGACAAAACATGCATATAAAAGTACAGCAAATTTTTCGCCTTCATGTAGTCCAGGCCTAATGAACAAATAAATTTGCAATATAAAAAATGGAATACTTATAAAAAAAGCAACATGAGTGCAAAGCTTG
>JAQCBG010000056.1 GCA_027621485.1 Pseudomonadota bacterium | reverse complement strand
AAGTAATACAGATGAAGAACTAAGTAATAATGCAATAAGTGCAATGAAAAGCTTGCCTCGGTATGGGCTTAGGTAATGCCAAATATACTGAATGACAGATTTACTGAGAATTCTCATACTTTGTTTTTGAGTATATTGCATATTTTTTCAAAATATATTAGTTTTTCCATTGCTCTCGTATTTTTTAGCTTTTTGTTTTATTGCATTTTATGACCTTCTTAGTTATAAATCTAAAGCTACTATAGGGTAATTCTGTGGAGTAATTTTTTAGATAATTTTATGCTTGCTGTCATTTCTAACAATATTAAAATTTCAAAGCTCTTTGCGTTCGTATGTATACTTTGTATACATCATTTTAGTGCTTTTGCAAGCGAGGTAGATTTAGCAGATCTTGTAGAAAAAAATATGCCCGCTGTTGTTGATATAACGACTCGTCAAAAGGTAAAATCTACAAGTAGGTTTGGCGGAAATCAAATGCAAGATTTGCTTAAAGAATGGATTGAAAAAGAATTTGGAATTTCTCCTTATGGAGACAGTGAAGATCAGAAGGCATCTTATCTTGGATCTGGATTTATTATCTCAGATGATGGTCTAATAGTCACAAATAATCATGTACTTGGAGATTCTTCAGATATAGAGGTCTCTTTGCATGGGCTTGATGGAAAATCTTATAAGGCAGAAATTGTTGGAAAAGATTCAGCGACTGATTTAGCGTTACTTAAAATAAAAGCTGAGAAAAAATTGCATTTTCTTCAATTTGGTGACTCTGATGTCGCAAGAATTGGAGAAAAAATATTTGTAATAGGCAATCCTTTTGGTCTTGGTGGGTCTGTAACTGCCGGCATTATATCTGCCAAAGGTCGAGATTTAGCGGGCCTTGGTCAGTTAAATGAATTTATCCAGGTAGATGCCGCTATTAATGTTGGTAACTCTGGCGGACCTTTATTTAACATGAGTGGAGATGTTATTGGGGTGAATTCAATTATTATATCACCTTCTAAGGGTAATGTTGGAGTTGGCTTTGCTATACCTTCAAACACTGTAAAGTCTGTTATAATGCAGTTAAAAGAAAGTGGAGAAGTAAAGAGAGGGAGAATGGGTGTTACAATACAAGATATGAGCGACAAGATTGCTAAAGATTTAGGTCTTGGCGATCATACAAAGGGTGCTTTGGTTGGTTTTGTCATGTCTGGTTCGCCTGCAGACAAAGCGGGAATTAAAGTTGGCGATTTAATTGTAAAATTTGATGATCAAAAAATTACAAGCTCTTCTCAACTTAAAAGACTTGCAAGTAGTGCAAAAATTGGAAAAAAAGTAGAGATTGAAGTTCTGCGTGATGGTAAGATTAGAAAAATGTATTCTACAGTAGATATAATTGATGATGAATCCACAGATCCATCGTTTCGCCCATCAAGCAAAGCTAACGCATTTGGTATAAATGTACAGAATTTAAATCAATTATCTAGATCTCAATATGGCCTTACAGAAGATGATGTAGGTGTTGTAGTTTCAAAAGTGGATAGAGGCTCTGTTGCAGCTTTTGCAGGTATTAAAGTGGGGGACGTTATTAAAAGTGTAAATAAAGTAGATATTCGCAATATTAAAGCTTTTGATAAAATTATAGAAAAAGTAGAGAAGGATGCTGCAAAAAATAATAGGAAATCTGCGACATTTCTAATAATGCGCAATAAAAATACTTTCTTTGTATCTTTAGAGGCGAATTAGTTGATTTTTAAAAAGTGAGATTTGTTATATTTTTTATATAGTAAAAGATACATAGGGAGGCTCTATTGATTTTTAATTTGCAGTAAATTTAAAATCATTATATCAATACTATGTAATCTTTTATAATATAGTATTAGCATAAAGAATTTTGAAAGAAGTTAGCTCATTTCCAACTACTAAAGTAGATTCGATTGTTTCTGCGTCAAATTCTATAGGTGTAGATGCTCTTGGTAACTCTTTTGCTTCATTATTTTCTCAAGCAAATGGATTTTCTAAATTAATTATCGTGGCATTGGTCTTAATCTCAATTTGTAGTTGGGCCGTTATAATTCAAAAGTATTTTATATTTTTCTCTCAAAGATTAGGAATTAAAAGAACTGAAGAAATTCTAAAAAATAAGTCTTTTTCTGATTTTTCTAAGTCTAAAAAAATTTCCAATTCAGAATGTATTACTGTAAAAATATTAGTTACTGCTATGAATGTAGTTACAAGCTCTGAATTCACGCATAAAAAAGATATCTCAGAGATATTGATGAGACTTGGTCATATAGAGATAAGTAAATTTGTAAGTATAATGAACTCTAGACTCTCTTTTCTTGCATTTGCAGCAAGTAACGCGCCTTTTATTGGGCTACTTGGAACTGTTTGGGGTATTATTACAAGTTTTCAGTCTATTTCTATTAATAAGGCAATTAATCTTATAGCGATTGCGCCTGGTATTGCGGAAGCATTAATGGCAACTGCGCTTGGTCTTATCGTTGCAATACCAGCGTCTGTTTTTTACAATAAGTTCAAAAATGATATAGAATTTTTCTCTAGTGCCGCAGAGATTGTATTAATGGAATCTATTGTAGATGCCGAAAAAGTCATGCGCCTTGGGGATAAAGCAGATTATAAGCAATAATATGAATTCATTACATACAAATATTGATATTGTAAGGCGTTATAAAGCAAAAAGTACAAACGCTGAAATTAATGTAGTGCCTTTTATAGATGTAATGCTTGTGCTTTTAATAGTATTTATGATTACTGCGCCAATGTTGACTTCTGGCATAGAGGTAGAATTACCAAAAGCAAATACAGAATATATAAGCAATATGAGCGAGCCAATTATTGTCTCAATAAATAAAAATAAAGAAATTTTTTTACAAGAAATTAAAGTAGGGTTTCAGGAATTAAAAGAGAAATTGGATGCTGCATTTAGAGTCAATAAAAATGCAGTTGTATTTATCAATGGAGACTCTGACGCACATTATGGTGTTATTGTAAATATATTTGCAGAAATCAAACAAATAGGCTTTCATCATGTTACACTAATGACTGAAGTAAGGTAAAATGCAAATAAAATATGCTTTTTTTATAGCGTGTGTTTTACATCTTTCATTATTGTTAATATTTTTTTTAGATCCACCTTATAAAGTAAGAAGTGCGCAAAAGTACATCATATTAACTGATTCTGTTGTTATAAAAAACAAAACAAATCTTGGAGATAAAGCAAAATCTGAGCATAAAAAGTTAAATACTACTCAGAAAAAATCTGACGAAAAAAATACAGAAATTAAAAAAAGCACAAATGTGGTACCCCATATTAATCCAAATACATTAAAAGTGCCTGCCGCGCCCATCATTACTCAATCTAATAAAAAAATATTGAAAGTTACAAAAGATAAAGTGGGACTTAAAGCTCAAAATGCTAAAAAAATTGCTAAAAAAATTCCACAAGAAGATCAAAAAGTGAATCAAGAGTCTTTAGAAAAAGATATTGAAGTTGCGGCAATGATAGAATCATTGACTAAAAGTTATGCTGTAAAAAAGAAAGATAAATCTTTAGATGATATTATTGACAAAAATAACGCAGAATCTTCAACTTCACTGAGTGATATAGATTTAATAAAGCAGCAAATTCAATATTCATGGAGTCCCATTACTTTTGCTGGTAATTCACAATCCATCATTGTAACAGTCCAAATTCAACTAGATATTGATGGTAATATTGTTTCTGTGCGCGTTTTAAATTCAAAAGCACAAAAGGAGCAAAAATATTACAGAGCTTTTGTCGATAGTATATTAAGAGCAATACATATTGCTTCTCAATTACAAAATCTTCCCAGAGATACTTTTGCGAGATGGAGAAATTTAGAATTAATATTCAATTTAGATGATATGTAAGTTTTTGCAAATAGACTTTTATTTGATCATAATATTTTTAGCATCATCATCTCTTTGCGCAAAGATCTTGCATAGAGTAAATTCCAAAATTAGATTGTTTTGATAGAAAAATTGCAGCTTTTATTGCCCCATTTGCATATATTTTTCTATTAAGTGCGCTATGTTTAATGGTAATTATCTCATCTGAATCTGCAAATATTATTGAATGCTCTCCAATAATACCACCTCCTCTAATTGCGCTAATATTTTTGCTGCTACATGATATTTGCTCTGCAAGCATTATAGCTGTACCAGATGGTGAGTCTTTTTTATGTTTATGATGCATTTCTGAAATACTGATATCGAAATCATAGGGCATGTCTGATACAATCTTAGCAAGAGTTCCGATAATATGTATTCCGATAGACATATTTTGCGAATAAAATATTGGTATATTTTTTCCATATTCTTTTAGTGTTGCATATTGATCTTCACTAAGTCCTGTTGAGCCAGCAACTAAAGGTTTAGAATTGAGATAGCATATTTTTGCAATTTCCATTAAAGAATCGGCATTTGTAAATTCTATAGCGATATCACTATGAGAAATACCGGAATGCACATTACTATCAAAGTAAATATTTCCAATTGCAATTTGATTTATTAATTTACTGCTATCTAAAACAATTGCTCTTGAAATTTCATATTCAGGAGAAGTATCTTGTTGCTCTTTTGTATATTGTAATATTGCTGTGCCCATTCTACCACCAGCTCCGATTAAAGCGATTTTTATAGGCTTTTTCATATTGCTCATATTTTTGTT
>JAQCBG010000055.1 GCA_027621485.1 Pseudomonadota bacterium | reverse complement strand
ATAGTGCAGTAAGTATGAAGCAAATTTTGGATAATAGATTTAAAGCATCAGATATAAATAAATCTAAGATACTTGAAATTGCCGCTCTTATATTTGCAAAAAAAGAAGATTTAAAACTTGATATATTCTTAGATCGCATTTTAGAGAAGTTAAACGAAGATTTGGATTCAGATAGCGCTTGGTCTTGTGAAGAGCAAGAGGATGGTATGATGTTCCAGAGATCTAATAATGGCATTATAGAAAAATGTATAGTTGATATAAATTCTCTTATTGAATCTCAAGATTTTCAAAAAGCTGTAAGTTATGTAAAACAAAATACAGCGGAGATGTTTTTAAATGGAATGACTATGCTGAACTTTAAAAACGATAACTACATATGTAATTTACCATCTGAGCTTTCTAATTATTCTTTTGAAGCTGCAAAAAAGGGTCTATATATACAGCGCTTTAAAGGGCTTGGAGAGATGAATGCAGATCAGCTTTGGGAGACAACTTTAGATCCAAGTAGCAGAGCCTTAATACGTGTTAGTATTGATGATATGAATAGTGCAGATCAAACCTTTTCAATATTAATGGGAGATATAGTTCCTCCGCGTAGAAAATTCATACAAGACAACGCATTGTCTGTTGAGAATATAGATACATAAGCAATTCTCATAGCTCTTTGCGTCTCGAGGTTTAAATGATTAAGGAGGTGTTTTTGTTTTAATTTATAATGCCTATAAATTTCCACAGTTCATCACTAGCCTTATTGACTCCAACTTTTCTTTGAGAATCTCTTGGATCACTTGCTTTAAAGGGCTGCTTTATTACGTCACAGCTCTCTAATTGTATATTTTTAAACGGATCATTTATTTTTGGATTGTTTATTTTACCATCTTGCCTGCATATAGATATTAGCTCTATTCCATTTGGTATTGCGAAATCTACATCAGGAAGATCCTGCACTAAATCCTTCATAAATGTATTAAATATTGGAAGCGCTACAGTTGCCCCTGTTTCTTTTTGCCCCATTGATTTTGGCATATCAAAACCTGTATAAATTCCTACCGTAATGTAGGGTGAGAATCCTATAAACCAAGTATCAAAGCTATTATTTGTAGTACCAGTTTTACCTCCTATGGTTCTATTAATAGTCTTTGCTCTTCTTGCTGTACCATTTTGAACTGCACCCTTCAAAAGTGAAATCAACTGATAATTAACATCTTCTTGAATGATTTGAGTTTTTGCATGTTCTATATAATACCCTTTCTTTGTGCTTACTCCATAGTCTCTATAAAGCAAATTACCATCTTGATCATAAACGCTTTCTATTAAAGATGGTTCTGTAGATATTCCATGACTTGCAATTATATTATATGCATTAGTCATTTTTACTAACGTAGTTTCAAATGAGCCAAGTGCAGCTGAATAATTTTTCTGCATTTCATCTTTTTTGGTCAGCCCAAGTCTATTTGCAACGTCTAATATAGAATCCATGCCTACTTCAAGAGCTATTCTAACCGTTGGAATATTCCGAGATTTTTCAAATGCAGTTCGCAGAGTGATTTCTCCCATATATTGACCTTCATAATTTTTTGGATTCCAAATTTGTGAGCTGCCATTTTGTAAAACATTAAGAGGCATATCTAATAGAAGTGAATTAAGTGCAAGGCCATTTTCTAATGCTGCAATGTATACAAAAGGTTTAAATACAGACCCAACCTGACGTTTTGCTTGCGTCGCTCTATTATATTGACTAGATATAAAGTCATATCCACCAACCATAGCAAGTACGTATCCTGTATAAGGTTCCATTACAACAATGCCTCCATTTAATTCTGGAATTTGATCTAGAGTATATTGATATGATGATTTTCCAAATTCTTTTTGAATTTTCTTAACATTTATTATATCGCCAATTTTTAGTATATCCTTTGGATTTTTTATAAACTCTTTTACATTATCTGCGTCAATATATTGCTTTGCCCATTGCATACTTGAAAATGGAATATGACATTCTATATTATCTGCAAGTAATACTTTTACAGTACAATTTTTTTGTTTCGTAGGTGCGCAATTTATAAATTCAGATACAACGCCATATTCAGAAGTGCTTGTAGTATCATTCATGGATTTTAAGATTTCATTGCGAAGTTTTGTATCGTGTATATCATCTATTCTAGATGTTACGCCTCTCCATCCATGTTTTTTGTCGTATTTATTAATTCCATCTCTTAAAGCATTTGAGGCGGCGCGTTGTATTTCATTATTTAAATGTGTATATACATTGAGGCCCCTTGTATATACCACATCTTCTCCAAAAATCTCAATAAGTTGAGCTTTGACTTCATCTACATAATAGCCATTATAATTTAAACGATCATTGAAAGAATTTTTATTAGTTAATTGTATGGGTTTTTTTGTAAAATTTTCTATATCATGATGCTCAATCATGCCAGCTTCTGCCATTTGCCTAATAACCCAGTTACGACGAGCCAGTGCTTTATTGTAATTTGCAATTGGATTAAGCGCAGATGGCGCCTTTACAAGGCCAGCAATAAGTGCAGCCTCTTCGAGGTTAATTTGATCTAAGCTTTTTCCAAAATATGTTAGTGCCGCAGCTGCAATGCCATATGAATTTTGACCAAAAAACATTTGATTTAAATATAACTCCAAAATTCTTTCTTTAGGGTAAACATAACTTATTCTGTAAGCAAGAATTGCCTCTTTAATTTTTCGTGTTATGGTTCTTTCATTAGAAAGTAAAAAAGTTTTCGCAACTTGCTGAGTGAGTGTTGAGCCGCCAATGGAGCGTTTACCAGATAATAAATTAAACCCACTTTGAATTGTTGCGCGTGCAAGGCTTATAAAATCTATTCCAGAGTGTTGAAAAAAATTTTTATCTTCTGCTGCTAAAAATGCATCTATTATGACTTGCGGAATATCTGAGAATTTAACATAAATCCTTCTTTCTTTAAAAAGCTCAGCAACGACATCACCATCTCCTGAGTAAATGCGAGTAATAGTGCTTGGTTTATATTTAGAGAGTTGATTGTAATCTGGTAAATTAGAGGAGTAATGCAGAATAACAAATACAAACAGAAATAAGACAGAGATCAAGGCAAATAAGATAATGGTAATGCGCCTTGATATTTTTTTTATTGTAGCTGCTAATGACATTAACCTTCGGTAATTATAGGTTATTTATGCTGCTATTTAATATGAAAACATTAAGATTTACAAATTAAAATCAATTTATATCGATTTGATTTGCCTTGATATATTTACAATATAGCGTACTATGTGCATATGGATGATAATAAGAGAGTTTTGCTATCATTATTGGGGTGCTTCCATTTTTGTTAAGTTGGTCAATAACATCTCCTATGTAACTACCAGTTAACTCCAATACCTGACCTGTGCTTAGTAATATTTTATAAATTTTAGATGCAGTGCTAGTATAAGTCTTAACATCTATGAATAAAGAGAATTTATTAGATTTGAACTCGCAATGCAGATTTCTGGAAGATTGAGTGCCTAAAAATGTGAACGCCGTATTATCCATAATTATTATAAAATTCTAACAAAAAATTATCCACGTATTAATTCATAATTTATAAAATTTATCTTAAATTACTGTATATAAGCAATGAATTGTTTCATGATATACGATTTTTCACTCATAAATCAATCCTCTTAAAATTTGAAAATGTAGATTTTATATTTGGTCCTGTAATCCATGTCTGTATATCTAATTTTTCTAATTCTTCTGTGAGAATATTTTGTTTTTGCGTATCAAGATGAGAAAAAATATCATCAAGTAAAAGTATAGATCTAAAGCCAAAATGATCCTTTAAAGTGTTTGATTGAGAAAGCACAAGAGAAATTAACATAGATTTTTTTTCACTTGTTGAGCAGAGCTTAAGGTTTCTAAATGCAGTAGGATCTTGAATTTCAATATCAACTTTATGTACACCAATATTAGATCTTCTTTTTTCGCTATCATGAAGGCGAAAATCATAAAATAATTGCGCTATATCTTCTTTTTCTTCAAGATTTTGCATCTCAGAGCATTCTACAATAGATATTATAGGGCTAATAAAACTTGTGCATTTATTTTGTCTTAAGAGATTTAACGCTGCATCTCTAGTATTTTTAATGATTACTGAAAGCTCTGCTAAGTTTTTTTCTATAAAAAACAGCCAATCGGAATATTTATTATATTGAACTCTAAAATCTTGATTTGTGAGTATTTTAAGTCTGGATTTTAGATAATATTCATAGCGTGCAATGTGATTTGCGTGTTTTGGAAAAAAACTTGCGCATATTCTGTCTAAGAATTTTCTTCTACTAGATGCAGATTCACTCAGTATTCCGTCCATTTCTGGTGTAATCCATATCACCTTTCCAATAGATGATAAATCAGCTTTACTGTGTATTGGCGCGCCGTCTATAATAATGGAATTTGTTTTTTGATTTCTTATATTAGAAGAGATTACAATATTTTGCAAAAGAGCATCTTCTGTATTGAATGTATAATGCACCGCCCATTCGCAGGACATAGTTTGACCTATTGAGAGTATATCGCTAGAGTTTGCATCTCTTAAGCCTCCCCTTGTGTTCGAAAGTAAGGATATTGCCTCTAGTATGCTGGTTTTGCCAGAGCCATTTTTTCCGCATAAAAGAATAAATTTACTGTCGCATGATATATTGAAATCAATATGATTGCGAAAAAAAAGTAATCGAATACTTTGGAGC
>JAQCBG010000054.1 GCA_027621485.1 Pseudomonadota bacterium | reverse complement strand
AATCCATTTTTACCTGAAAATCATTACGACCAATATACCTCAAATTACCATCTGCTAACCAGTATACTAGATCTCCTGTCTTATAGAGCTTTCTGTTCTTACCTAACTCTTTTTCTTCTTCCGTTTGAAATGGATTAGCAATAAATTTTTCCGCTGTTAATTCTGGCTTATTTAAATACCCTCTAGCTAGACCTATTCCTCCTATATATAACTCTCCTATTGCTTCTACAGGTAATGGAGTTAAGTTAGCATCCAAAACGTAACACCTTGTATTTGAAATTGGACTGCCTATTGCAATATCACTACCTTGAATAATATTAACTATAGAAGTTATGGACGTTTCTGTGGGTCCATATTCATTTATCATGCTTCTACCTAATGCTACTTTATTGCAGCAATTTTCATTTAATTGCTCTCCTCCAAATATCAACCTTTTTAAACTTAGAACCTTAGTAAAATCATATTGATCCAAAAATGTAGGTGTAGCATGTATATGTGTGACGTTATTTTTATTTAAATAATGATAAAATTCATTTTTATTAAGCCATATTTGGTTTGGAATTAAGACTAATACATGACCATTTAGTAAAGATAGTACTATTTGTTCTACTGATGCATCAAATACATAATTAGCAAATTGCAAAATAGATTCATTGTTGCTTCTTTTACCTAATTCATATCTTGCAGTTAAATCATATTTTAAACTTACTATCCCTTTATGTCCAATCATCACACCCTTAGGTTTTCCTGTAGTGCCTGAGGTATATATCACGTATGCAAGATGATGAGGAGAAACGCATGAAATAAGATTACTAGATGAATATTTATTTATGAAATCCCATTCTTCATCTAAAGAAATAACGCGAGCAAAAGTTGGTGGAATTTTATCATTTGTATTTTTATCTGTAAGGATAATTGCTGCCTGGGTATCGTCAAGTATAAATTGTAGATACTCTGCTGGATAACTAGGATCCATCGGCACATAGGCTCCTCCAGCTTTTAATATGCCTAATAATCCAATAATCATCTCTAATGAACGTCCAACAGACATTGCTATCAATGTGTCTGGTTCAACACCAAGTTCCTTTAAATAATGTCCTAGTTGATTCGCACGTTCATTAAGCTCTATATGTTAAATACTGACCTTCATATGTTACAGCTATACTATCTGGCGTTAACTCCACTTGTTCTTCAAACACTTTATGAATGGTCTTATTACTTGGGTAATCTTTATCTGTATTATTCCATGTGTGTATAATTTTCTTATATTGCTCTTCATCTAGATAACTTAAATTTTGTGCTTGTTGGTTAGGATTATTTACTATTTGTTCTAATATTGTATTTATTGTTAACAATAAATTCTCTATACTGTACTTACTAAATAACTCACCTGTATACTTAAGCTTAAATATTAATTGATTGTCTTTTTCGTATGCTATCACCCCTAATGGATACTCTTGTTTCTCTACCCCACCTTTAAAATCTACCTTAAGTCTACTGTGCTGTTCTTCTTTTGTTATATTAGGATAGTTCTCATACATAAATAGGCTATCAAATAAGCGTACACCCCCTTTTTGTAGCTTAGCTAAACTTATCTCACTTCTACTGTTAATCTCATTAATATCACTTTGAATATCTTTTATTGATTCTATTATACTTTTTGTTGTTTTACTTCTGTGATTTACTATTAATGGTAAGGTATTTATATATAGCCCTACAGAATTTTCTATATCATTTATAGGCAGATTTCTTCCTGATACGATAATCCCTACTATTGTTTGATTAGTATTACCATAAATACTTGATGCCTTATGCCATACATATTGCAATATTGCATTTAATGTTACACCAACTTCTTGTCCTAAATTTTTTAAACTGTAATAAAGATTATCCTTGATTATAAGCGTCTGTTCTTCTGGATTTGCTATATTATCTTTATTAGCAATCAACAACCCACTAAAATTACTTCTTTCCTCTATTTGTGATATATAGTTATCCCAATAATCCTTATTGTCACTTTCATGTTTTTGCAGATATTTCTGCGCATCTTCATAAGTATAATCTATTGATAATGATACTGTTTCTTTTCCTTGTAGTTTTAAATATATATCATGTACATATCCTAATAATATTGGGTTACTCCAACCATCTAATATTGCATGATGATGGCTGAATATACATACATAGAGTCCTTCTGCTTTTTTTATCACATATACTCTAAACAAACTACCTTCTTCCAATTTATATGGCTCAAGCCTATCCTCTTCTTGAATCCGCTCTATCTTTAATTTTTGTGCTATAGTACATCGTTCGAAGCTTAAATCAATATATCTCCAGTCTAAACTACCTTCCTTGTCTATTATTTGTACTAACTCTTCTTCCCAAGCTAATCTTAACCTTAAACTACCGAACCTTTTTTGCGCATAATACCACGCTTCTTTTAATATACTCACTTCAAGCTGCGTATTATATTGTAAGATAAGCTGTATATTATAAACATCGCTTATATCATCTTGGTTTAATGCATGGTAAATAAATCCTTGTTGTAGACTATTAGCAAAATAGACCCCCTCTATCTCTTTAACTTCTTGTAATTTATCTAAATACTCTTGGTTGATTATATTATCCACATCACTCACTGTGAAATAACTTCTAGTTTGCTTGACTGTGTAACTTATTATATCTTCTAGCCTTTGTTTAAATGATCCGGTTAGTTTAGTGATATTTTTTTTATCCAACTTACTTGCTATATTAAATTTAAGTCTACCACCTATCACTAAACCATTGATATTAATTATATTACGATCTTTATTAGCAAAATTCACTGATACACCACTATCTTCTTCTACTATATCCCAAGAATTATCTGTATATAAAAACTGAGTATTATCTTCTTTATCAAACCGCCCCAAATAGTTAAAGCTTATTTTTGGTAAATTACTTGATTTATATCCTATTAACGCTCCATAGCCTATTCCTTTATTTGGTATTTGCCTTAAATTCTCTTTAACGTTTTTTAAACTATCACCCATGGACCTACTTACTTCTAATCGTACTGGATACATTGTTGTAAACCACCCTAGAGTTCTAGTTACATCTATACTGCTATCCAACTCTTCTCGCCCATGCCCTTCTAATAATATATGGTGAACTTTATTATTTGTTACTTCATATAAAGCATAACCTAATGCTGTTAATAATATATCATTTACTTGAGTATTATAACTCTTATTACTCTCTTGTAGTAACTGTTCTGTTTGTTTATGACTTAACTCTAAACTAGCATAACTACTTGTATTTTCTTTTATTATAAAATTATTAAGGAGATTATTATCAACTAATGTCTTTGTCCAATAGGCTATCTCACTTTGATTGCTAATTGCATACTCTTTAACTACTTTTGTCCATTGTTTATAACTACTTCCTTTAGAACTTAACTCTTTTTGATTGTAAATATCTCTAAGATCTTCTACTAATATTCTCCAACTTACTGAATCTACTATTAAGTGATGTAATGCAAAGTATATTCTACTACTTCCATCTGCATAACCATATATATAGCCAATACTATAGATTGGACCAACCTCTAAATTAAAATCACTCTGCCAATTAGTTAGTATACTTTGTAGCTCTATCTCAAACTTCTTACTACCTTGCTTAGCAGTTAAAGTTCTTATATCTAATGTTTTTAATTCTTCAATCTTATCATTAAAGTTATAGTATTGGATAATTACGTTTTCACCATTTAATACTATTGAATCTTGAATGTTCTTATATCTTAATCTAAAACTGTCATGATATTTCACTAATTTAGATATACTTATACATAACTTATTTATATCTAAATTCGGAGCTCTTACTATAAACGACTGATTCCAATGATTAGCTGCTGTAAAATTACTCTCAAAAAACCATTTTTGTACTGGTAGTAATGGCACTTCTCCATTAAGCATTCCTTCTTCGCTTCTTAAGCCTTGCTTTATATTGCTATTTGCTTTATTTAAGACGTTATCGTATAGTCTCTCAACATTCTTATAGCTAAAAATATCTTTCACACTTATATTCAATCCTACCCTTTGCCTCAATCTACTTACCACCTGAATAGCGACTATACTATCTCCACCCAACATAAAAAAATCATCTCGAATTCCCACTCTATCTTCAGCTAACCTTAATACTTCGGCTAATATCTGACATATTTTAACTTCTACATCATTTCGTGGCTCTACATAACTATTAGAGTTACTTTCAAATTTAAAATCAGGTAATGCATTACGATCTAACTTACCATTGAGCGTCAAAGGTAGACTAATTAAATGAACTAATACACTTGGCACCATATACTCTGGCAATCGCATTTGTAGGTAATTTATGATTTTCTCTTCCCTTAACTTATTACTCGACACATAATAGCCTATCAAGTATTTATTTCCTAAAACCCCCCCTTCTTTATTTAGATGCTTTCTAGTGATAACCACACTTTGCTTTACACCTTTATAATTTGATAAAGCATTTTCCACTTCTCCTAACTCTACCCTATAACCTCTTATTTTAATCTGAGAGTCATTACGCCCTATGTACTCTAAATTGCCATCTGGTAACCATCTTACTAGATCTCCTGTCTTGTATAATCTTGAATCCTTATTTTGTTTTTTCTCTTCTTCTGTTTGGAATGGATTTTCTATAAACTTCTCTGCTGTTAATTCTGGTTTATTTAAATATCCTCTAGCTAATCCAACACCTCCTATATGCAATTCACCCATCATTCCTACTGGTAGTGGAGTTAAATCAGAAGACAAA
>JAQCBG010000053.1 GCA_027621485.1 Pseudomonadota bacterium | reverse complement strand
TTTTTTCCTCTAATTTATTCACCTCTTTAATAATCTTCTTTGCTTTTTTTTCAGCATCTTTATTAATTTTTTTTTCTAGTTTTTCTCTTTTTGTATAAGCATCTTGAGATGCTTTTTCAAATTTTCTATTTGGATTTAAAGGGTCATTCAGTATCTTTATTTTTTCTTTCGTTTCTTTTATTTGTTTATCCAGTTTTGGTATTTTGTTCTCTAGATCTTTTTGCGCTTCTTTTGCATTTTTCTTTGCAATTTCCATTTCTTTTTCTGTATACACTTCTCTTTTTAAGCCGTGCATTGCTAAAGAAAGATCTGTTAATTGATTTAATTCTGTAATTTGATTTTCTCTTATCTTTTGTGTTTGTGGCTTTATATATAGCTCATTTATCCCTTGTCTTACTGCATCAAGACCAACAGCTGCAACTGCAAAAGCTCCAATTCCTGGTACTGCAAGAGCCGCAATAATTGATACGCTTATTACTATTCCAGATGCAAGAATTGTTGGCATATTGCTCATAAGCTTTGCAGTAAATGTTGTCGCCCTTCCAGCTGGAACAGTTTGTCTTTGTTTTTGAATCCCTATGCCATTTACTTCAAAGGCTTTTTGCACATTTTCTTTTTGCTCTTTATTTAATGAATTAAATGCAAGGCTATTTTTTAAATTTTCTTGCAGCTCCAGCTCATGCTCTATTCCCTGCAAGATAGATTTTCTCTCGTGCCCTCGCTTTATATCTTGAATATAGCTTTTATCTTTTTTTATCTCGGAATATGCTTTTATAATTGATGCACCAACATTTAATGAAGCACCAACAATATTTGCGCCGCTTATAATTTGGGCAGCAAGCGATGCACTACTTGTTCCAATTGCGCCACCTTTTACTGCGTTTGGCGAAAGTCGCACATCTTCCATAATACCAAGCGCAGCATTTGTTACTTTATCTGCTTGATATTTTATGGCATTTTGATCTGTGGTTCGATCTTCTTTTGCATCAAAAATTGCATCTCCTACTTTTTCTTTTACCTTATCTACAATGCCTTTTTCTTTCTTCTTTCCCTGATTTATATCCTGCCCACCAGCAAGACGCATTGCCTCATCTATTTTTTTACTAGGCGCAGATTTAATTGTATCTACTAAATTTTTTGCGTTTTGACCAAATTTTATTATGTCTTTTATTTGAAAAATTGAAGAAGCCTGAACTCCTATAAAATCTGCAACATATTTTTCAACTACATTTAACTCTTTAGGCTTCGGAGCACTTATCTTTTGAATCTCATCTTTGAATCCTTTTAATCCTATTGCCCAATCTGCAGTACTCCGCGCATTATTTTTTGCAAACTCCATGTAATTAGACTTTGCATCTTCTTCATTTTTTATCTCAATCTCTTGCTGTAGAGCTTTTTTATTTTCTTTTTCAATATTTAAATCTTGATTTATTGCATGCAGTTTTTCTGCATTTGACTGAGATGTCTGATTTTTCATCTGATATACATAAAATTAGTGCTATTTGTACTAATTTTATCAATAAAATAATTGTTCGCAATATATGAATTATATATTACATTAAAAATACTTATTAATGAGTAATTATTTGCACTTTTAGCACAATAAATAATCTTTAATGCTTTAATTCTCTATTCTTTGAAGTTTTCTCTTCCATTCCCTCTCTTTAATATCTTGCCTTTTATCATATAGCTTTTTGCCTTTTGCAATTGCAATAATCACTTTCACTATATTCTTAGCATTAAAATATATTTTAAGAGGGACGAGCGTCATGCCTTTTTTTTGAATAGCTCCAATTATTTTTTTAATTTCTCTAGATTTTAAAAGCAATTTTCTTGGCCGCTTTGGATAATGACTAAAATTAAAACATTTATCATATTCTGCAATATGTACATTAAATAAAAATATCTCGCCATCAGACTCCGCAGCATGAGAACCATCTAATGAAATCTTTCCCATTCGTAAGGATTTCACTTCTGTGCCTTTTAGCACTATCCCAGCATCATACTCCTCTTCTATACTATATTCAAATCTCGCCCTTCTATTATCTGATATTATCTTTCTTTGCATTATTTTATTTAATTTATTTATTTTAATTAGCGCTCTAAAAGTATTAGAATTATAAAAACTTAATTGCGATTATATAATGGTATTGAAATGGTCACAATGCCTCATTGGCCAATTCCAAGATACGATAAAAATATAAATCTTGGGCTTGATAGAATTAAAGAATTACTTAATAAATTAGGTAATCCACATCTTAAAATCCCTCCAGTAATTCATGTCGCAGGAACAAATGGCAAAGGCTCCACAATAGCCTTTCTAACATCTATATTGCAAAGCGCAGGATATAAGATACATAGATATACATCCCCTCATTTAGTACGCTTTAACGAACGCATCATAATCTCTGATACAGAAATAACAGATAATGAATTATACGCAATCATAGAAGAAGTTCGGTATGCAGCAAAAGATATGGATCTTACATTTTTTGAAGGCACAACTGCAGCTGCATTTCTTGCATTTAGTAAAAAATCTGCTGATATTTCATTAATTGAAGTTGGTCTTGGTGGAAGGCTTGATGCAACAAACGTTATAAAAAACCCAATACTTTCTATTATTACACCAGTCTCAATGGATCATATGGATTATTTAGGAAATAATCTTTCATCTATTGCATCTGAAAAAGCTGGAATTATAAAGCAAAAAACACCATGCGTAATTAGCTGGCAGTATAAAGAGTCTCAAGAAATTCTCTTAAAAATTTGCAAGAAAATGAATGCGGAAACTTTTGTATTTGGAGAGCATTGGAATATTGAAAAAACTAATCAAAAAGACAATTCTTTTCTTATCTTTCAAAATGAAAATAAAAATATCAAACTTCCAAAACCATCACTTCGTGGTGTGTATCAAATTTTAAATGCAGGCACTGCTATTGCGGCTTCTGTGGTACTTCAAAGATCTTATGATATTACAAATCATGATTTAGCACGCGGCATATCATCTGCTATTTGGCCTGCAAGATTTGAAAAAATAAATAAAGGCTTACTTTTTGATATCTTACCAAGCAATATCTCATTTTTTATGGATGGCGCACATAACATTGCAGGAGCAGAAATGCTGGCTGCAAGTATTAAAGAAATATCTAGTAAAAATGATTTAATATATATAATAAATGGCCGAACAGAAAAACGAGATATAGAGAGTTTTTTACAATACTTTAAGGGATTGGCAGAAATGATTATTGCAATTCCAATAGAATCTGAGCCCTTAAGCGAAAAAGCAAAAAACATACATCAAACTGCTCAGAATATGGGCTTTAGAGCAGATATAGCAAATAACATAAAAGATGCAGTCATGAAATGCATATTAGATGCAAGATCTAGAGCAGCTATAATAATTGCATGTGGATCTTTGTATATTGCAGGTGATATTGCAAAAGCAAACTCAAATACACTCTAAAAAATAATAAAGTTAATAAATTCAAATATCACCTATTTTATATGTACTTAATTTTCCATTTTGTAATTTTAGCGCCGTATCAACAATTGTTGTGATTTTCATATTATGTGTTGCAATAATAAGAGTTATTTTTCTATTTCGCGCCTCAGATGCAAGAAATTCAATTGCAATGTTTGCATTATTTTCATCTAAACTGCCAGTTGGCTCATCTGCAATTATTATCTCCGGAGAATTTGCAAAAGCCCTTGAAATTGCAACTCTTTGTTTTTGACCACCAGATAATTGGGAGGGGAAGAAATTTGCTCTATCTTTTAAGTTAAATTGATTAAGTAAATGCATTGCATATTCTTTAGCATATTTTCTACTCACCCCTAAAATTAATTGAGGAAGCATAACATTTTCTAATGCTGTAAATTCCGGAAGTAGAGAGTGATTTTGATATATAAATCCAATTGTTTTAGATCTCACGTGCGCAACTTCATCTTCATCTATACTATCTTTGCAATAATTTTTTCCAGATATCATAACAGACCCTTCATCTGGCCTTGCTAAAAGACCTATAATTTGCAATAAAGTACTTTTTCCAGACCCAGAAGCGCCAAAAATTGCAATACTAGAATTACTTTCAAATACAATATTAATCCGATCTAGTACCGTAACACTAAAACTATCTGCAGTATCAAAGGATTTAAAAATATTTTTAAGCTCTATTGCCATAATTTTGATACTTTTATTTTAGAATTTATTATTAGATTATATATCAAAAATGTGATTTAAATGCATCTAATAGAAAATTACGAATCAAATATGCAAAACAATAAAATCTTTGATTTCATAACAAACGAAATAGAAAATAATAAAGTAGTTCTTTTTATGAAAGGCACAAAACACTCTCCAGAATGTGGCTTTTCTGGGTTAGTTGTTCAAATACTTAATAATTTAAATGTAGAATTTAAAGATATTGATGTTCTGCAAAATCAAGATCTAAGGCAAGGTATAAAAGATTACTCAGAGTGGCTAACTATACCTCAACTTTATATCGACAAACAATTTATTGGTGGCGCAGATATAGCAAGAGAGATGTATGAAAGTGGGGAGTTGCGTAAAATACTTGAAAAAAGCATCTAAGCGCTTCAAAACACTGAAATAAATATAGTAGCTTTACTTAATTGTAAGCTGCTTCTGGATTTTACGGCGCAAACTATAATAAATCCAATTAACGATTAAAAGTAAAAGATTCAAAGTCTACTCTTTATAAAAGTCTACTCTGCGCAATCTTAATTTAACATCACATGAACTGGTGCCGAATGTCTGATTTGAACAGACGACCTACCGCTTACAAGGCGGTTGCTCTACCACTGAGCTAATTCGGCATATCTAGATCAATATTTT
>JAQCBG010000052.1 GCA_027621485.1 Pseudomonadota bacterium | reverse complement strand
AATAAATATACGAAGAAATAAAAAACCTCTGTTTTATTAGGCTTCTGAATTCTTGACTTTAATTCTATCTTGCAGTTTATCCTGTATGTTTTTTAGTTTATCATCTGATGAGCTATCGCTATCAGACTTAGAAAGCTCTATATCAAGACATAAAGATCTAAGCTCCTTAATCATCACATTACAAGATTCCGGTATACCAGATTCAAATGTCATATCATCTCTTACTATAGATTCATACATTTTAACTCTTCCAACAGCATCATCAGATTTTACAGTCAACATCTCTTGTAGCGTGTGAGCCGCCCCATAAGCTTCAAGCGCCCAGCATTCCATTTCTCCAAAACGCTGACCTCCAAAATGTGCCTTACCTCCTAGAGGTTGCTGAGTTACTAAACTGTATGGACCAATAGATCTTGAGTGCATTTTATCTTCAGCCAAGTGATCAAGTTTTAACATGTACAAATATCCAACTGTTACATCACGATCAAAATATTCTCCAGTTTTTCCATCTCTCAGTTTTACCTGACCAGATTTCGATGCTCCAGATTTCTCAAGCATGAGATCTAACTCCTGCTCTTTAATTCCATCAAAAACAGAAGTTGTAAAAAACGCACCCCTTGACATATCTTTTGCAAAATCTCTAATCTCATTTGCACTCAATGCACCAAGATATTTTATGGTATCAGAATCTACATTAATCCCAGAAGAACAAAGTTGTATAAAGCTCTCCTTAAATTCTTCTTGTGAAATAGTAGAGGAATCAAACTTATTCAATATTTGATTAACTTTTCTTCCAAAATTAAAAGAAACAAGGCCAAGATGAATTTCAAGTATTTGCCCTATATTCATTCTAGATGGTACACCAAGAGGATTAAGAGCGATATCAATTGGAGTTCCATCTTCTAAAAATGGCATATCTTCTGCAGGAACAATCCTAGAGACAACACCTTTATTACCATGTCTACCTGCCATTTTATCGCCTGCTTGAAGCTTGAGCTTCGTCGCTATATAAACTTTTACAATTTTAAGCGCACCCTGCTGCAGATCATCTCCATTTTGGACCTTTTCTAGCTTTCTCTTGTATGTATTCTCAAGCTCAGTGGACATTTTTTCATATAATTCATGCAGCTCCAGTAGAGAATTCATTGCATCAGAATCTTCAACTATAATTTTACCCCACTGAGATACAGGGACTTTTGCAATATTCTCTTCTGAGAAGATATCTCCAATATTTATATTCTTCAATTGAGATAAAGATCTTCTTCCAACACATATGTCTTTTATTTTATCAAAAGCAAAATTTTGTATGATCTTTAGTTGATCATTATAGTCTTTTGTAATGCTTTCCATTTCCATATGCTCAAGAGAAATAGCGCGCCCATCTTTTTCAACTCCTCTTCTTGTGTATACACGCACACCAACTACAACACCTTTTTCACTAGGCGGAACATATAAAGAAGAATTACGGACTTCTCTTGATTTTTCACCAAATATCGCCCTTAGCAATTTTTCTTCTGGGGCAAGTTGTGTTTCATGCTTTGGAGTAACTTTACCAACAAGAATATCACCAGGACCAACTTTTGCACCAATATTTACTATTCCAACTTCATCAAGATGCCTTAAATTCTCTTCGCTCACGTTTGGAATATCTCTTGTAATTTCCTCTGGTCCAAGGCGGGTATCTCTTGCAACAATCTCGAATTCTTTTATTCTAATAGACGTAAATACATCATCTCTAACTAATCTCTCAGAAACAAGTATTGAATCTTCAAAGTTATAGCCATTCCATGTCAAAAAAGCTACAAGCACGTTTTTACCAAGCGCAAGCTCACCTTTACTAGTACTTGAGCCATCAGCAATAACATCACCGCCCTTAACTTTATCGCCAACTTTTACTATAGGAATCTGATTTAAAAATGTACCCTGGTTCGATTTTGAAAATTTTGTAAGAGTGTATATATCTATTCCAGGCCTTCCCTCCTCCATAGTTTTGATAACAATGCGCCTTGAATCAACCTTTTCAACAATTCCAGAGCGCTTTGCAAGAACAACAGACGCAGAATCTCTTGCAACAATTCCTTCCATTCCTGTACCAACAAATGGAGCCTCACTTTTTAAAAGTGGTATTGCTTGACGCTGCATGTTAGATCCCATTAACGCTCTGTTCGCATCATCATTCTCTAAAAATGGTATAAGCGATGCTGCAACAGATACTAATTGCTTTGAAGAGACATCAACATAATGTATTTCAGAAGATTGAGCTGTTGTAAACTCAGAGCTTCTACGGCAGTGAATAATCTCATCAACAAAACTTCCATCACTTGCAAGCTCAATATTAGCTTGCGCTATTGTATATTTTGATTCTTCAAGAGCAGATAAATACTCTATCGTATCAGTAACTTTTCCATCTATAACTTTTCTATAAGGGCTCTCAATAAATCCATACTTATTAATTCTTGCATAAGTTGCAATAGAATTAATAAGTCCTATATTCGGACCCTCTGGGGTCTCAATTGGGCATATTCTACCATAATGCGAAGGATGCACATCACGCACTTCAAAGCCTGCCCTTTCACGAGTTAAGCCTCCTGGGCCAAGCGCAGATAACCTTCTTTTATGCGTCACCTCTGCAAGAGGATTTGTTTGATCCATGAATTGAGAAAGTTGTGAGGTGCCAAAAAACTCCCTTATAACAGACATAAGAACTTTTGAGTTAATAAGATCATTTGGCATAACAGCATCAATGTCTGCGGCATTCATTCTCTCTACTATAGTTCGCTCCATACGTATCAATCCAAGTCTAAATTGATTCTCTACAAGCTCCCCAACTGCCCTTACTCTTCTATTAACGAGGCTATCTATATCATCAGGCTCAACAACACCATCTTTTACATCAATCAAATGCTTTATAACAGCTCTTATATCTTCTTTTGTTAAGATTGTTAAATCATTTGGAAAATTCAGGGAATGCTTGAAGTTAATCTTCATTCGCCCAACTTCAGAAAGATTATACCTAGCATCATCAAAGAAAGATGCATGCAGTACTTTTTCTGCCGCTTGCACAGAGAATGATTCACCTGGACGCAAAACTTTATATATATCGCTTAATGCATCTTCATATGATGTATTTTTATCACTTAAAAGTGTATTGCATATATAAGGACCTGTCTTTAATTCATCTGTATTGATTGCATAAAACAGATCTATTTCTTCTTCATCAATGCTTTCAATTATAGATTCAGTGATCGGAATGCCAGATTGAAAAATTTGACGCTCACCATCTATATTGAATACAGGACGAGCTAAATAATGCTGATTAGACATCATATCTTTCGATGCAATGTAATAAATATCATCCTCCCTGTTTGCTATATTTTCTTTAATCTTCTTTAAAACCCGAGGAGTGACCTTTGTATTGCGCGCAATCAAAACTTCATTTGTTGCAAAATCAATTATATCTGCAGTAAGACTTACACCTTTAAAATCTTCCAATGAAAATTTTGTAATCCATAATCCATTTTTTTTATGATACGCCTTGAATTCATAAAACATCTCCAGCATCTGCTCTCTTGTATAGCCAAGAGCATATAAAAGAGTCGTAGCATAAAGCTTACGCTTTCTATCTATTCTAAAAAACAATAGATCTTTAGAATCAAATTCAAAATCTATCCAAGAGCCTCTATAAGGAATAATTCTTGCGGAGTATAGATATTTTCCAGCAACGTTATTTTTACCTTCATCATGAGAGAAAAAGACGCCAGGAGATCTATGCATCTGAGAGACTATCACTCTCTGAGCGCCACTTATGATAAATGTTCCACTCTCTGTCATGAGTGGCACATCACCCATATATACATCTTGCTCCTTAATTCCTTTTATTTCTTTTGTCTGTAGCTCCTCATCAATATCCCAAACTATTAAGCGCAAAGTAACTTTTAAAGGCGCAGAATAACTGACACCACGCTGTATACACTCATCGCAGTCGTATTTAGGCTCACATAACTCATACTTTACATACTCAACAACAGCATTCTCATCATAATCTGATATAGGGAAAATAGATCTAAACACAGATTCAAGTCCAGAGTTAGAGCGATTTTCAGGAGAAACATCAGACTGCAAAAATTCAGAATATGAATCCTGTTGCACTTGTATTAAATTGGGTATCTGTGCAGTTTCACCACATTTACTAAAGCTTTTTCTAATACGCCTCATAAAATACCACTGAAATGTACGCAATAAATAAAAATCAGACTGAATGTGCGCCTCAAGTATTACAACTACTTTTGAGACACGCTAAAATGCAACAGAAAAAAGAAACAATCGCTAAATTCTGTCACTATAAAAGCGGTATTTTTACTTTAATTCCACTGTAGCGCCCACAGCTTCCAGTTCAGCCTTTGCCTTTTCAGCATCCTCTTTACTCATAGCAGACTTTAAAGTTGCAGGAGTACTTTCTGTCATTTTCTTTGCTTCAGTTAAAGCAAGAGCTGTTATAGCACGTACAACTTTAATAGTCGGCACTTTCTTGCTCGCATCTACACTTTTTAGAATTAAATCAAATTCTGTTTGCTCTTCTTTTACTTCTGATTGAACCCCAGAACTTGCCTGCGCTGCGGTAACTGGAGCGGCCGCAGAAACTCCCCATTGTTTTTGAAGGAAATCTACAAGCTCTACTGTCTCTACTACGCTTAAACCAGATAGCATAGAGGCAACTTTAGTAACAGCATCAGAAACAGCTCCATTTTCTGAATTCATAGAAGTTGTGTTTTGTATATCGTCAGACATTTTTGACATCACCTATATTATATTAATATTTAATTAACAAAATTAACAAATCTTATACTTTAAAAACTACATAAAAATC
>JAQCBG010000051.1 GCA_027621485.1 Pseudomonadota bacterium | reverse complement strand
AAAAGTTTCATTAGAAGTGTTAGCTACTTTATCAAAAGTAGATCCTACTAAAGTGGTGGCAATAGGATATTGTTTTGGAGGATTATGTGTAATAGATATGGCAAGGTATAATTTTCAAGTAAAAGGAGTAGTAAGTTTTCATGGTCTATTATCAGAACTAGATATAAATAAAAACAAAGAAAATGAAAAAATAGAACCAAAAGTGTTAACGTTACACGGTGATGATGATCCAATGGTAAGTAAAGATGAGATAGAAAAATTTAAAAAAGAAATGGAAAAAAGGAATGCATATTGGCAAATACATATTTTTGGAAATACAAAACATGCTTTTACAAATTCTAGGGCTAATTATGAAAAGTTAGGAACTGTTTACAATGGAGTGTAATCAAATAGAGCCTGGGAAATAATGCAAATATTAAATTGTAGAATTTTGATAATATATTGAAGCTGCTGGCCTACCACAAAATGATATAGAAATGTTAAAATATTAATAGGAATTATCATAATTAATCGGCCATAATTATTTTATAGTAAATAAGGTACTAGAGGCTTTTATTGCATTGTTTGCAATATTGACTATTATTTATTATGGTGATAGCATCCTTAATATATTTGAATAAGTAATGGGTTTAATAGTTAATTTATTATTGTAACTGTACTTAAATAAATAAAGGTGATTTTGATTTTATATATTTAATAAAGGAGATAATTATGGAAGATTCATATTATGATTCTACAGTAGAGTTTTTACAAAGTTCTTTAGAAATAGTATCTGATAATCTGGCTTATGGATATGAGACCATTAATAATTTAGTAAAAGAATATGATTTTATTAAATTTCCTATGGCACAAGCTGCAGAGCCTGTAGGATGTGGTGGCTGTGGAGGAGGTGGTGGTGGCGGGGGAGGAAAAACATAGTTAGTTTTAACTACTTATTCCTCGAGCAGAGGTGCGTTTTAATCTAAGGTACAAAAATGAAATGAAAAAATTTAGCAATAAGGTTTGTACTTTTCTACCTGTTATACTGTGCGTTCTGTTGGTTTTGAATATTGGTGCTTCAGAAATTAAAGAGAATGCAATTTGGCCAAAAGCAAAAAAGGAAAAATATGAGGAGATAATACATGGAAGAGTATCAGTAGATAATTATCGTTGGCTAAGAGATGAGAATTGGCCTGAGGTAAAAAATAAAAAAATACTTGGATATATAAAAGAAGAGAATAATTATACAGAAAGATATTTTTCACAATACGCAGAACAGGAAGCAAAATTATATAATGAAATGAAACAAAGGATAATGGAGGAAGAAGAAGGATATCCAAAAAAAATTGGCAACTATTATTACTATCGTAAGTATTCAGGTAACTACTTTGCGGTGTTTAGGAAAAAAGATTTTTTAAAAGGAGAAGAAGAAAAAATATTAGATGTTAATAAGTTAGCGGAAGGAAAAATGAAAGGTTATAAAGTGGATTCAATATATCCAAGTCCAAAACATGATCAAATAATATATACAGAAGATTTAATTGGGGGAGAGAAATATAGTTTAAGTGTAAAAAATTTAAAAACAGGAGAAGTAGATAGTAATATAGTTAATGATATGTGGGGTAATATAATATGGCATGGGAACAACAAAGGATTTTTTTATAGTAAAAGGGATGATAAATCTAGGGTAACAGAGGTATATTATCATGAATTAGGTAGAAATCAATCAGAGGATATAATCATATATAAGGAGAAAGATGAAGGATTTAGTATTGATATAATGAAGACATCTGATAGCAAATATTTAATTATTACTCCATCTAACAATGTAGAAAATGAAATAAGAATTCTAGATATAGAAAATAAGCTAGTACTTAATCCAAGATTGCTATTAAATAGAGAGCTGGGAAGATCATATTACATCGATCATGGCCATGATACATTTTATTTAAAAATCAACGACAAGGGAAAAAATTTTAGATTAGTAAAACTAAAGGAGTGTGAGTTCAATAGTAAAGAAAAATGGATTGAAGTAATTTCACACAGTGATAGCCAATTTTTAGAAGATTTTAGTGTATCAAAGGGATATTTAGTAGTTAATGTGAAGGTAAATGGAGTTAATAAAATAGTGGTTTTTGATAAGAGTGGAAAAAGTGAGGAAGTAAAATTTGATGAAGAAACATATAATGCATATGGATTTTTTACAACTTA
Organism: Pseudomonadota bacterium; assembly: GCA_027621485.1. Taxonomy (GTDB): domain Bacteria; phylum Pseudomonadota; class Alphaproteobacteria; order Rickettsiales; family Midichloriaceae; genus JAQCBG01. Next base: position 2,711 of record JAQCBG010000051.1, on the reverse strand, counting down.
TGATACAGATTTAGTAAGAATTAACTATTCATCATTTATAACGCCGCAAATGGTATATGACTATGATTGTAAAATCAGCAAGTTATATATAAGAAAAACACAAGGGCTGAAAGGTGGGTATTGTAAAGATAAATATCAGACAGAAAAGATATATATTACAGCAGATGATGGTGTAAAAATACCAGTGTCATTATTTTATAAAAAAGATAGATTTAAAATGGATGGAACAAATCCATTATTATTATACGGATATGGAGCATATGGTATTTCAAGTTTTGCAAACTTTGATCCAAATATATTTTCATTAGTGGATAGGGGTTTTGTGTATGCAATAGCGCATATAAGGGGGGGAAGTGAGCAAGGATATAAATGGTATGAAGATGCCAAGCTTTTAACAAAGAAACGGACTTTTTATGATTACATAAATTGTGCAGAGGGATTAGTAAAAAGAAAATATGGATCGAAAGACAAGATTGTAGGATATGGTGCAAGTGCTGGAGGTATGATTATAGGATATGTTATAAATGAAAGACCAGAATTATTAAAAGTTGCAATAGCGGAAGTGCCTTCTGTAGATACATTGAATACTATGCTGGATAAAAGTCTGAAAAATACTCCATTTCATTATACAGAATTGGGCAATCCAGAAATAAATGAATATTACGAATATATAAAGTCATATTCAGCGTATGATAACATAAAAAAGCAAAAATATCCTGCCCTATATGTAACAGGAGGAATTTCAGATCTAAGAATTGCATATTGGGAGCCCACTAAATGGGTAGCAAAATTAAGGCACTATAATAAAGGAACAAATCCTATTTTATTGCACATAAATACAGAAAATGGGCACTTTGGATTTAGTGGAAAGAATTATTACTTGAATCAGCAAGCAAGGATGTATAATTTTATACTAATAAATCTGAATACATCTACCTACTAAGCAATAGTGATATTATGGAGATTATAAAAACTTTAATTAATTTGGATGTTGGAGTATATGTATACGCAGGGTTATTTTTATTTTTAGTGGTAGGAATACTATATAAAGATAAACCAAAGAATATTAAGGATTATGCATTAGGAAGCAAAGCATTTTCTACACCAGTATTGGTTGCAACAATGGTAGCTACTTTTATAGGAGCTGGCAATACTATAGGGTATGTTACATTGTTCTATAAAAATGGCTTATTGTTTGCTTTTTTACCAGTATTTGGTTGTTTTGCTCATCTATTGTTTGCACGATATATATTACCACAATTTAATCAATATTATGGAAGATTAAGTGTTGTCTCGGTAATATCGAAAGTTTACGGAAATTCAGTAGAGAGATTTGTTGCTTTTGTAGCATATATGTATTGTTTTGGGGTTTTAGCAATGCAGGTTAAGGCAACTGGTATTATTATAGAGTATGCTTTAGGGTATCCTTCAGTACCTGCTACGATTATTGCTTTTACGATTATTACAATATATTCAGCAGTTGGTGGAATAAAATCTGTGGTGCGGACAGATGTTCTGCAATTTATTATATTTATAATTGTATTACCAGTGTTTGCATTTTTTTTATTTAATGAAAATGATGGAATATCTCTATTGACTAAATTTAATGTGTGGCAAGTAAAAGAAAATTTTAATTTATTCAGCTATATTTCCTTACTTATTCTCAGTTTATCTCCAGAAATATCTCCCATTTTTATTCATAGGATATTGGTAGGACGGAATCAACTGCAAAATAAACAGATTATATATTTTTGGATTTTAATTAAAGTTATATGCACATTATTCACAATAGTAGTAGCAATGGTAGCTATTAATAAATATCCAGGCTTCGAAGGTAATTTAATATTTTTTAAAACAATAGATAATATTATTCAGAATAATTTTCTTCGAGGGCTATTTGCAACTGCAATGCTTGCAGTTGTTTTATCATCAGCAGATTCTTTAATAAATACTGGAGCAGTTATTTTTGTCGAGAATTTAATTCCTAAATATATAATAAATAGGGTAAATAAGGTAAATATAGCAAAAATAATTACACTGTTCAGTGGTGTATTAGGATTATTTATTGCAATAAAGGCTAAAAGCTTGCTTGATATAGTTTTTTTTGTGTCAGAGTATTATTTTGCCATGATATTTGTACCATTTGTTGGAGGATTATTTATAAAGAAAGGAAAGGCTGTAATATTTTGGGGTAGCTCGCTAACAGGCTTTTTATCACATACATTGCTAAAAATATTTGTACCTGAAATAGAGCATGCAGCATATTTAGTAAGCTTAACATTAAGCTTCATAGCGTTTATGTTAATTAAGTATTTAATGCAGGAAAAAATAAATGATGAAAGAAGATATATAAGTAATTTGGAGTGTGTAGCGAGGAACATTATAGACGATATGAAAATACCAGCAAGTCAACTAGGTTATGCAGTTATACCTATTCCAATTTTCACAGGAATTATAGAGATTATTGGTAATGCGTTAACCGTAGATACAATTATACTAATAATATTAGCTGGTTCATTTAGTGTGATCTATATTTTTATGGGAAAAGCCTTTAAAAATAATCAAGGTATATCGCAAAATCTTTTCATATTATTTACTGCATGGTACTGCTTTCCTTTTTTATCAACATATGTGTACTATACACTGCCAAATTCAAGTATAGCACTTTCTAATATGGTAATATCCGTGGTGGTGTTTAGTATTATATTTTC
>JAQCBG010000050.1 GCA_027621485.1 Pseudomonadota bacterium | reverse complement strand
AGTATTATCTGTTTGAATATTTATAATGCCAGATGAACTGAAATCATTTGAAGCATTAATCCAATTATTACCTCCATTATTAAAATTAGAGTATTTCACCCACCTTTCGTTTAGATCTACTGCATTCAATGTGACACTTGAAGATTTACATTGTTTTATTGTTGTAGAGAGTGGATCTTGAAAAACAGGTTTTTGTTCTTCAATACAATTTATAGCCCAATTCAATCTATATTCTATACCATCACCGCCCAAAGCACTTGTTGCGCTATCAAGTAATATAAAATTTGAAATTCCATCTCCTTCAATTTTATTACAAGGCAAAACTGATTTAAAAGTGACAATACTCCTACTCATGTCTACCCAGACTTTTAAATGCAGATTAATTGCTTCTGCACAAGTAACGCCAATCGAATCATTAATAGCAAATATATCGCCGTCATTAAAACCAGACTTTGCTAAAAGAAAATCTCGATTAGATATATCTTGCATTTGTCCATTAGAGTATGTGGATAAACTAAAGGAGTGATAATAGCTGTCGTAAGAACCAGCATCAATTACTTCAAGATTTTTTAGCTTAAAAATAGTTGGTGCAAAATCAATGTTTTCTACAATTTTATAGTTTAATTGAAGTGTTAGATCATTTGTTATAATGTTTCGTACAGATGTTATATCAGATGTGTTTTCACAAAGTATATTTTTAACATATGCAGCGCCATCTGATACTCCATTTAGCATTTTTGCAAAAGAAAGCTCAGCATTGCTTGTGCATTTAAATTTCTGATTTATTACCCATGTATCACTAGTTAGAATATATTTTTCATATTCATACACTCTCTCTGTGCCATCTAAAGCTATTCTTAAATTTAACGATTCTTTTGGATGATCAAATTTTGAAGTCTCAGCATAAACTGATGCTAAGTAAAACGCATTATTTGCCATGCTCTTTATATTTTATAAAAAAATTACTGAATATGTTATTCCATGATTATGTAGCATTTAGATAAATGCAATACATAATATATGTATATGAGCTCTATCATAAAGAGCAATGAAACAAGTAGCTAAAAACCCTATAAACTTAGAGAAGACATTTATTTGAAGAATTCACTAATGAAGTTACAAAGTCTATGAACTTCTATGAGCTTTTTTATAAGATTAAATGAATACAGAGGTCTTTTAGGAACGCTACTTCAGCGCTACTTAAAAAAGAAGTGGGAAAGAAAATATCATAGAATTCTCTCTCATGCAAAAGCTAGGCCGATAATAATAATCTAAAAACAATGCAGATTATATAAAGCATTATCATATGATTTATAGTAGCCTCGCTTATTTAAATCGAAAAACAATAAAACATGCACGATCTTTCTTTAATCTATACAATATTTAACTCTAGAGATGATGCTATTTCTGTGGCAGAGTCATTACTTAAAATGAAATTAATAGCATGCGCAAATATAGCAGATCCCGTTATATCGCTTTATAATTGGCAAAATGAGATTCATCAAAAAAAAGAAGTATCTGTAATTTTAAAAACTTCTGTTCATTTAGAAGATCTCTTAATTACAAAACTCAAACAATTGCATCCTTATGAATGCCCTTGTATCACTATTTTAAAAGGATATAAAACGACAGCTTCATTTCTAGATTGGATAAATGAGAGCTGCGCAAATAAATGAAATATCAATTTCACTTCCATATATTTGAGACATCAAAAAGCAGTAAGCAATTCCTTAGCATTGCACAAAAATTCAATATATTGAAATGCTCTCAGTCAGTACTATGTTTATAAAAAAGAAAGAAAAGAATGAAGCATTCAATGAAGTTCATAGAGCGCAAAATAACATATCAGATTACATTCGTAGAAATTAAATCCACATTGCACCCGCTATTTACAGTAACTAAAGACTGCTTTTTATGACATTTGCATCAAAAGAATCATTGTTACTAAATCCCAAATACAAATGAAGCTTTAATATCAAGATCTTGAACGCTCAGTATTATCTTTTATAAAGCTTTTCAACTTGTCCGTAAAATTAGTATTAGATTTACTTTTCTCATTTTGCAATTTTTGTAAGTTGAAAAGAGCTTTCATATCAATATCACAATGATCTCCTTCAATCTCATTGATCTCTTTCAAGGTAGAATTTGCTACTTTAAAATTTCTTTGAGAATTATTTTTTGGATCAAATATATCATCATTTTTAGCATATGAAATAACAAGCGGTAAGTTTGGACTCATTCTTTTGAGTACATTTTCTGTATCTAGTATTTCAGTAGGACTAAAAATTCTCTGTACACCACTTAGCCATTCTAATCCTTTTATTTGAGTAGTATTACTATAAGTGTTTAATAAGGCAAGACCAGAGCATTCTTTGTTATTACATGCAAAACGAGCAGCAAAATACCCCCCAATAGAATATCCAATAGAAAAAACATCCTTATTACTATTAAATAATTCTTGGTTCTGAGTCTTAATCTCTTTATACATATCATCAAAGGTCTTTTCAATATTCTTCCTCCAAGGCTTTCCAGAAGATTCTAAATAACCAGGATATTCCATTAAAATAATGTTATAGTCATGTAAACTTTTCATATTTGGCATTCCATCTGCAATTGTCTCTCCATTGCCATGAAAATACAATACCGTACCTTTTGCATTATTAGCATCTCGCTTGATAAGTATATACTTACATATATTGCCATTCAAAGTCATTTCATGTATATCTTCTTCCCTTGTTGCTCTCATTTTACTAAATTGCATGGGGAACATCACAGCATTCACTATATGAGAAATTAATAAGCTAATAGGATAAAATAAAATTCTAATAATTTTCATAGATATTTTTTTCAATGCACCAATATCTCTATAATTATCTTCATCTAATCTTACATCTTGATCAGGATTATGAGCAAAAATGTTTTCTAAATACTTGTTATACGTATCTTTATCATTTGCAGTAAAATTGTCGTTACCATCTCTTTGTAAATAACGTTGCAAATAATTCCGAAACTCATCATCAAATTGCTTTTGTAATTTTATTTTCTTCCAAAGTGCGGACTTTGTATTCTTTATGTATGCTTCGATTTGATCATTAGCGAATTTACGAATGCATTGGATTCCTGCAGTGATATTACTTTGTGATATTGTACCCACTTTTTTTGAGAAGCTTTCTCCATTGCCTACACTAATCTTATAGATGTTATCAAAAACATTATAAAAGAGAGCTACGCCCTGCTCCTTCACATTTTCTTTTGTAAAAAAATCATCGCCTAAATAATGAGACATACCTAAATTACCTTTTTTTGATATATAATATAAAACTTTAACATCTTAGATTAAATCTAAAAGTTGCAATACAACTTCAGCAAGTATAAATATTATATTTTAATTTTTACAAAAAGACTCCGGTATCTGCTTTCTGTTATAAATAATGCAGTATGTTAATATTAGTATTCTAGAGTTTTTTTTACATAGAAGAGAGTTAGAAATCAGCTAAAATAGCATAATTTATGAAACTCAAGTGTCTTTAGTTCGATATCTTGATGCAAGTCTATTTCTTTCAGTAAGAAACAATTAGAATAATCTTGTAAAGTATGAAGCTACTCTAGTTTACCTAGCCATATAATGCCTTTTTTTATGATAATCAGGTTTGCTTATCAATTAAATCTAAATGGTAACAACATTCGCCGCCAATTCCTTTTGCTTTTGTATCTCATATAGAAACTCCTTACTATTGATAAAGACCTTCAAAGAGATGCGGATAAAGGGTTTGATCATCATTGTCACTTACGCAATAGTCTTGATTGTTATTGCATGATGGACTATTTGGTGATGAAGAATTCACATTAAGTAATCTTGCAGTAGATTCAAATATCTCTCCTGTTCTAATATAATGCTCTGCTTGAGCTCGCATCTCTTCAGAAATTATATGAAGACCTCTTAATGACATTTCTACTTCATGAGCCCTTGCTTGCGATTCTTGCATCTTTATCTCTGCATGAGTCTTTTCAATCTCTTGTCTCTCTAGAATTCCAGAAAGTGCAATTAACGCATTTGGAGCGCAAGCACCATTTCCCTGAAGTATGCTGCATGTATAGCTTACCTGTATTCCAAGTGCCTGAGATATAGAGCTAGAGAGTTTTTCTATGTTATTTGTAAATGCATTATTCTCTCCAAGAGAATCTATGATAGTAATATTATTACCGTCATATACAAGTAGTATAGCATGTCTTTTACCCTCATCATTTGTAACTCCTACTATAGCATATAGAGAATGATTGTTATCTTGTGCATCTTGTAGAGTATCTATAATGACATTTTGATCATCGATAATTCTATCTTGAATATAATCTTTAAAATCAGAGAAATGATCTCTTAAGATTTGCAGATTAGAGTTAATCTCACTCCTTGTCATTCCTTCTGAGTTACTAGAATCTCCATGAAATTCGCTATTAAGTCTTTCTTGCTGTTTTATATATTCTCTTTTTTCAGACTCTTCTTTCTCAAAATCTATTTCTAATGATTTTTCTTCATTAGATTTATATTCTTCAATATATTTCTCTGATTTATTAGATTGCGGTAATTCTTTTTTCATGACTTTGTTTGAAGCTTCTTTACGTATTACTTCGGCATATTGTTTTAAATTCTGTATTGAAGCTACTAAAGATTCCATTAAGGATGATGTATTGTCATTTGTAGAATCTGCATCGGATACAATTGCTTCATGCGCAGTGTTTAATAATTTGTGTAATTGCGTATAAAGATCTAATAATTTATTTAAAACTAATTCAAGATTAGGATCTTTTGATGCAGCAATAAGAGATTCTTTATTATTACTTATAAATTCTATTTTGTCAGAAAGAATGCTTTTTTCATATATAAGTTTCTCAGAAAGAAGTGTCATGCACTCTTTGTTTATATAACGAGCATCTCTAGTCATTTTTTCAGAAAGAATATTTAATTCACTTTTTAGAAAATTTATAAAATCTT
>JAQCBG010000049.1 GCA_027621485.1 Pseudomonadota bacterium | reverse complement strand
ATAATCTAAAATAAAATTTCAAATATAATAATTCAATATCAACTAATAAAAATTTATTTAAGATGCAACTTTATTTAAAATATCACTATCTATCTGTCTTGCAATTGAAAAGGCAGATGTATTAAAGCCTGTATAATGTTGCGCACGTACCGAATCAACAAGGGATTCAGTATCATTAATTGCACTTTCAAGTAGGGTTTTGCTTTTTATAGTAGCAGAGCCAGAGACGCCAGATTTTCTAAGAGATATTTGCCCAGCTTCACCTTTATGAGTATAAACGCCTCCAGATTCTTGAGCAAGGCCATTAATATTTGCAAAAGTTGCAACAGGCAGTACATAAAGTGGTTTTTCTAGGCCATTTGAAAATATCGCTTTCACAATACCCCCATCATCAACAAACCAATCTTTGTATACGCCTTTTACAGAGCCATTTGATTTTGCAATCACTCTATCATCAAGACCATCGTATTTAAAGATATTGTCTGTATCAAATTTTATATCAATATCAGATGGATTTAGCGCGATTCCTATTGCATTCCAGTCAACATGAACATTACCACCAAGACCCTGAATCATTGTAGGATCCGGAATTGTGATACCAAGAATTCCAAGTCCTCCAGTACCAGGAGGCGTTCCATTATCAGAAAGCGTCGGTGTTTTATTATCTGCGGTATTTGATGTAATTTTTATAGTGTACCCATTACTATTTTTAATAAGTGATGCTGTAACACCAGTTGCTGCACTTGCATTAATTTTACTTGTAAGTTCTTCCAATGAATTAAATTCATTAGATCCCAGTGGTGCTGGAGGTGTTGGTGATGTTTTATAAGTAAAAGTTTGATTATTTATAACAACTGTTGTTGCGCTATCTGTCATTCCGATGGTAGATAGATCACTTTTTGGGTCTGCAATTGTTTTTGCGCTTATAACAGAAAGCTTATGCTGCTCTAGCCCACCAAAGCTACCATCACCATTCATTCTAACTATCCCAGCTTGTTTTGGTGATTCGTTACTTGCTTGGTTTGGTGCAAAAATTTCAACAGCCCATGCATCACTATCTATTTTTTTTACTGCTATTCTAATAGATCTTTGCCCACCTTCAAGATCATATACAGCAACATCTTTTATTATATCTGCTTTTGAAGATTTGCTTAGCATATTATAATTTGAATTTAGTGGATCATAATAAGGAAGAATTAAATGATTTTGATTCGGGCCTCTTGATGCATCAACTTTAAAGAGCTCTGCTAAAGCAACATCATCTACACTATAAGAAACTATTGAATTATCTGGACTCTTAAGAATTAAATTCTCTTCATGAGAATTTACTTTATCTGCATTAAATTGTTTTTGTATTAGAAGTGCATAAAGTTGCTTTGTTGTTGCAAACCTTTCTTCGTGATTTAATTTTGCAGCTACAGAAACATCATTTGCAAACAGGTTTGTGAGCGCTTTTACTTCAAAGCTTTTTTCATGATCTTCCGCTGCAATAAAAAGTTTAACATTATTAGTGCTATCATTGACTACTTTTGCAAAAACTCCAATGTTTTGGTTATTTATTGCGTTTACTACGTTCTTAAGAGTCTCACCATCATTTGCGCCCGCAGAAAAGTTAATTACCTGTATTGTGCCGCCATCAATTCCAATCTCTATAGCTCCTGCAGCCAAAGCTGTTCCTGTTGGGCTTATTGCTGCAGATGTTGTAAAGCCGCCAAATGTACAGTTCAGACTTTGATGTTTAGGTGCGCCAGACGTTTCTTTTGTCTCGGATTTAAATTGTATCTTTTTGCCTGATAAAGCTGTTGGGTCGGATTTAAATTCTGTAAACATTTTTGCGCCATCTCCGCGTATCATTTTTCCAGAATCTAATTGCATACCAATTTCAATTTCTGTTGTAGGAGATGCATCTGAAACTAAATCTTTATTTATATAAACTGAAGAAAGAGATCCAAAACTAACATCGCTAGGGCTTGAGCCATTTGGTACTGGAGCACCATAAAGAAGATAATCTGATCCTGTTACTAAATGCCCATCTTTATCAAGGCGAAATTGACCAGTCTTCATGTAGCGCTGCGCAGTTTCTACATCAGAACCTTTTTTAGCAACAACGAGAAGACCTTCTCCTATTGTTGATATATCACCATCAAATATCGTAAGATTAGGTGCGCCCTCTACATCTAAACGAAGTTTCTTTGATAATTGAACACCAGAGCCTTGCCCAGAAGAGACTATGCTATGAAATTGCTGCTCATAAAAAGGACTACCAGGAGTTTTGGAATTTGCAAGATCATCAGCTAATTTTTGAATATTTTTTTGCCCAGTCTGAATTGCGCTAGATGCTGAGCTAAGAGCACTTGTCATAAAATTAATACATTATTGGATCAAATAAGTAATAGTAAGATTGTATTCAATTATTAACAGAGATGCAATACAATTCTTGTTCGGTATTCTATACACTAAATTGCCTTAAATAGTGATATGAAGTGCTCATAAAAAGCATTTGCTACTAAGAAAATTCATGCTAATAATGAAGAATAATATTAAAGGATGAATACTTCTGTTTGTAGTACAATGAATTTTTTACTCATTGCATCTGAATTGTATTGAAATTTACAAGAGGTGCTTTATGTTTGCTGCTTGTTAAAATAAAGATAATCTGAATTGCGTATGGGAGAATGCATGGCGTTGAGTATTTGAGTGATGTTGTAATATTACTCGTAATTTCTATATTTATAGTCGTCACTTTAAGTAAGTTGCGAATTAGTCCTGTTCTTGGATATCTTCTTGCTGGCGCTATGATTGGGCGTAATGGTTTTGATATAATAGCAGAGCCTGGTTATGCAGAAGCTTTATCAGAATATGGCGTTGTGTTTTTACTATTTGTAATAGGTTTGGAGCTTACATTCGAAAGGCTTATGAAAATGCGCCGTTATGTTTTTGGATTTGGCGGACTACAACTTCTGCTAAGTGCAATTGCAATATATTTTGCACTTGATTTTGGGTGGAATTTTATATTTGCAGAAGAGCACATTAAACAAGAGCCTATAATTATCGTGATTATTGCATGCGCACTTGCTTTTTCTTCAACTGCTATAGTATTGCAAGTGCTTGCTGAAAGTGGCAAAAAAACAGGTCGTACCGGAAGACTTTCATTAGCTGTACTTTTAATGCAAGATTTAGCAGTTGTGCCGCTTCTTGCAATTTTACCAATACTTTCTAATAAAGAAAATGTTGCAATCACAATGAGCATTGCATCTGGTAAAGCAATTTGTGCAATTTTATTTATAACAATATTTGGAAGATGGTTAATAAAACCTCTGTTTTCTCTTATTGCATCAGCAAAGAAAGATGAAGTTTATGTAACAACAACTCTTTTAATAGTGCTGAGCGCGGCACTTGCAACAAGTCAGCTTGGTCTTTCAACTGCAATGGGAGCTTTTATGGCTGGAATTATAATAGCTGAAACTGAATATAGAAATAGAGTTGAAGATAGTATTATGCCATTTCAAGGAATCTTTCTGAGTTTATTTTTTATTACAGTTGGAATGTCTATTGATTGGAGATTTATAATGCAATACTGGGATAACGTATTTTTTGCAGCTATTGCACTTATGATTATAAAGGCTTCTGTCATTTACTTAATATGTAAGATATTTAAAGTACAAAAAGGAGTTGCGATAAATGCAAGTATCTTGCTTTCTCAAGGTAGTGAGTTTGCATTTATACTTTTTAATCTAGCTGCAGCACAAAATATTCTTCATAAAGAAACTGCTCAATTTCTTTTAATGACAGTTTCTCTGACAATGGCATTGACTCCACTTCTTGCAATTTTAGGTAATAAAATTGAGAATAAATTTGATATGATGCAATTAAATAAAAAAAGATGCGAAGAAGATATTGCGATAGATTTCAACCATCATGTGATTCTTGCTGGTTTTGGGAGAGCTGGTAAAGTAATAGCATATATGCTTGATCAAACAAACATTAGCTATGTTGCTGTTGAAAGTAATGCTTCTCTTGCAAAAAGTGCATATAAAAGTGGCTTCCCTGTATATCATGGTGATTTAGGTAGTATTGAAATGGCTAATTTCCTTCGCGCAGATAGAGCAGCTACTGTTATACTAAGCATGAGTGATAAAATATCTGTTAGAAAAGCTGTAAAATCTCTTTCTGAAAATTTTCCAAGTTTAAATATCATAAGTAGAGTTGAGGATTTAAGACATGGAAAATTAATTAAAAGAGTAGGGCAGACAACTACAGTTCCAAGTATAATAGAGACTGGCATGCAACTTGGAAGCGTTGCTTTAAAAGAATTTGGAGTTGTTGATCATGCAGTCATTGCCATGAAAGATAGAATGCGTAAAAATAATTATAACTTCATAGAGGAATTAGATTTATTTAAACAATAAAAAACGCTTCGTTACATAGAGGGCAAAACAAACATGACTCATAATTTTTAATTTTATATAAAAGATCATTGCTTTTATTATTTTTTCTTGCAATTTTGAATTTAGCGTTTTTTTTAATATTGACTCTATTTTTCAATTACTATGATTGTTAGAAGATTAAATGATTTTGCTTTATTAATTCAAGGCTCGCTTGATAAAGGTCTTTTGCTTTTTATTGCTGCATTTAGCGCAATTATTCTGACAAATATAGGTTATGTTGAGATTTATTCATCATACATTCATTCTCCTATTGAAATAAGCTTTATGGATCATAGCATGAAATTTTCAGTAGAGTTATTCGTGAATGAATTTTTAATGGCAATATTCTTTTTTGTCGTAGGTATGGAGATAAAAAGAGAGATAATGCAGGGCCATCTTTCTGATCCTGCTCAAAGGATATTGCCTATTGCCGCAGCTATTGCAGGTGTTGTTATGCCAATTTTAATATATATTGCATTTAATTCTTCAGATCAAATTACTCTAAGAGCATGGGCAGTACCCGCTGCAACAGATATAGCATTTGCTCTTGGCGTGATTAGTATATTTGGTCG
>JAQCBG010000048.1 GCA_027621485.1 Pseudomonadota bacterium | reverse complement strand
AGTTAAGAATTTTTGAGTACCGGAAGACGCAATAGTACCAAGATTTGCAATCATTTCTTCCTGATTCATACCAATTCCATTATCTTCTATTATTAGAAGCCCTGCTTCTTTATTTGTTTTAATAATGATCTTGAGTTCATCTAGCTCACCACCCATTTCTAACACCCTCAATCTTCTTTTTTCAAGTGCATCAGAGGCATTAGATATAAGCTCACGAAGAAAAATTTCTTTTTTTGTATAAAGAGAATGAATTACTAAATGCAGGACTTTTGATACCTCTGCATCAAATGATTTGCTAATCTTGTCTTTAGTCATTGTGTAAGATTTTTGTTTTCAGTTATAAGCGGGATTTTCATGAAATTAAATATCATACTATGCTTCTTATCTCTAGTATATTTCTATTGCCTTCAGCAATATTTCGATACAGCTCTAATATAATTTTACAAAGCATATTTTAAGTGAGAAAACTTAACATATGTTAAATAACAAGACTCTTATTATATCTTTAATTATCCCATAAAATCATTTAGCTCCGCTTTAATTTTTACAGTCTCTAACAATGCAATAATATCTTTATTTCCAATTTTCTTTGCTATTGAGAATGCGCTATCTCCTTTATTGTTTTGTAATGCAAGATCTGGATTTTTTATAAGTAAAAGCTTAACAAGATTGATATCATTTTCTCTCACCGCAATTATTATTGCAGTATTTCCATATATATCTTGCGCATTAATATCTGAGTCATTTAAAGAATTTCGAGCGCATTGAATATTACTAAAATTTATACAGCGCAATAGAGACATTTCTTTATTATATTTGCTATCGCTTTTATAACTACGTTTCTTTTCGCAGACTCCATGATAATCGTGCACGCATGATTTACAGTCTTTATCTGAGTACATGGATACAATTGTATTAAAAATATCCGCATTGCCTGAGCTGCAAGCAAAATATAATGCATTTTTTCCATCAAATGTTGTTTGCTGAATATTGGCGCCCTTCGCCGCAAGGTACCTCACCGCGCTCTTTTGCTGATTAATTACAGCATATATAAAAGGAGAATATCCAGTATTTCCATCCACTGCATTAATATCAGCGCCGTTTTGTAATAAAGCTTTTATACCTCCAAGATTTCCCTTTGCGGCTGCGGCAAATAAAAGTTTTGAATATTCTTGCTTACGAGAAGATTTTTTGAATTGCGAACTTGCGCTTATGGATTTTTTATCCTCAAGCGCCTTTAAAGATTTATCTTGATAATTATATGGGGCTCTGGGGTTTATATCTATTTTTACAATTCCATCTTTATTCGCAAGCCTAGCATGTGTTTTAGTCACTGCTTCAGCATCCTTATCTTTAATAACATCCTGAGGTTTTATAGCATTACCATTTAATGCTGAGCTTTTTGTTATAACTTTTTGCGTTTTTGCTTTCTCAATACTTATAGGCTTTTTTGCAATATTACCCTTGGCTTTACTCTGAGATTTAGTCTGAGATTTAGTCTGAGATTTAGTCTGAGATTTAGTCTGAGATTTAGTCTGAGATTTAGTCTGAGATTTAGTCTGAGATTTAGTCTGAGATTTATTTAAGTTTTGGGATGCTTTGAGATTTGTCTTTTTACTTTGAGGTTGCTTGCTTTGTTTATTCAATCCGTTGTTTTTAGGCGCATTGAGAATTATTGATTGAGTAGATTCTGAATCTGTTTTTATATTTAATTTAGACGTCGCTTTACTATTTTGAGCAGTTTTAGAGCTTATCTCTTTTAAAGCAGCGCTCTTCTTTGATTCAGTGGCAATTTTCTGTGAATTAATATTTGAATTTACATTTTTTGCATTTTGATTTTGCTTCTCCTCTTTATATCTTATATCACTTTTATTAATTTGGCTTTGTGAAGTACTTATGTCTAATGCAGGCGGAGATTGGGCTGGTGAAAATCCTAACTTAGAATCATTTAACAAAGTAGCCCCCTGAGTAATGGAATCTGTATTTTGCTGAGTTTGTATACTATCTATTGCATCAATTGTAGGGCCATTTTGCAAATCACTTTGTGACTGCATAATTGATTTTTTTATAGGCGACAAAGAAATCAAATCTTGATCAGATGTTATTTTGCCAGAGTCATTACTTGCATCTTCTTTTTTATTATTATTTGTATTAGAATTAGGTGAGGCGATATTAAGACTTTGCTGTGGAGGCGATTGCGTCATTTTAGAATCCAAATCTCTGGGAGCTGCATCAGATTTTAGTTTCTTAGTATCTTTAATATTATTGAATAAATTATCATCTTCTATACTTGGCAGATTTAAATTTATGCTTTCTGAGAAATCTTCATTATTTATTGTATTATCTCCTATCTTTTTACCCTCTATCTTTGTCGTAGCCTGAGGTATCTCTTGTATATTTTGCTTTAGCGCTGGACCGACGTACTTTGGATCATCTGAATTGTTACTTAATGTGCCATTATCTTGTGCTTTATCTTTAATATTGTTTTTTGATGTAGTGTTTGCGCTGTTATTTATTAATAAATCTTG
Source organism: Pseudomonadota bacterium (assembly GCA_027621485.1). Taxonomy (GTDB): domain Bacteria; phylum Pseudomonadota; class Alphaproteobacteria; order Rickettsiales; family Midichloriaceae; genus JAQCBG01. The sequence continues at coordinate 2,472 of JAQCBG010000048.1, read as the reverse complement.
ATTATTCAGTTCATCTTGAAAATTTTTACTTAATTCATTCCAGAATCCATCATCGGAAAAAGCAGCATCATCTGCATTAGCTACAAGTGCAAAAAATAAGAAGATGGGCGCAACAATAATTCGTAATAAAATATCTCTATTAGGATTATTCATTGCTTGATTGTATTAAATTCTTTATCTGCTCTTCTATAGATCTCTTAACAATACTAGGTAAATTATCATTTAGCCATTCTTTTAAATACAGACGCATTATCACTTGCAAACCTTCGGCAATTTTTGCATAAGCATTATCTACAATCGCAGAATCAAGGTTAGAGGCGGAACGATTATCTGATGCTTTGCCCTCTTGTTTTTTAGTACTTTGCACTATTTCTTTTAATTCTAATGCATTAGCTCGCATTTTTTTTATATCGATATTTGAATTCATTAAATTCTTAATATCGTCGATAGCATTTTGCACCTCTTGATTATGCATAAGTCTTTTCACCTAGAATATCTATATAACAAAAAATTCAACCACCATAGTGAATTACTTGTTTGATTCATTTTACATGAATTAATATTGATTTCCAAGGTAGAAAAATTTATACACAATCACCTCTATGATTCAATTTCAATAATTTCTTCAGATGAGCTTAGTTATGTTTTTAATTATTATTGCTAACAATTGGCATTACAAGATGCGTAGCAAGATTTGATTTTACCTCCTGTATTAAAACAGCAGTTTCCTTAGAATTAAATAAAATTCGGATGCTATCTTTTGCATTCATTGCAGAGAGTGTATCTAATACATACTTACTATTAAAAGAGATTTCCATAGATTCAGTAATGTTACTGTATTCCAATTCTAGATCTTGCTCGGCAGATGCACCTCCATTTGCCATACTTGCGCTACTAAGTTTCATTTGATTTTTGTTAATCTGAAAATTGACAGTTTTGGCTTTATCTGTAGATACAGTACTTACCAAGAAAATTGCATCTTTTAGTTTTTTGTTATTAATTTCAATAATTTTCTTGTTATGCCTTGGTATGCTTTGTTCATAGTTTGGGAATTTACCATCTATGAGTTTTGATAATATTTTGATTTTTTCCGTTTCTACAATAATACGATTTCCTGAAATTCTAAATAATATCTCTTCATCAATAGAATCTAAGATTTTAATAAGCTCTCCAATAGTTTTATGTGGTATTATTGCGCCCTCTATATTACTACCAGAATGCAAAGAATATTTTGTTTGAATACTTGCCAATCTATGACCGTCAGTTGCTGTAAAATGAAGCATTGACTGATCTTGAGAAAAATTGATAAATACACCATTTAGATAGTAACGTACAGCCTCTATAGAAATTGCATATTTTATGCCTTTTAAAATTTCTGAGACTATTTTTGAATTTAAATAAAAAACACATTCATCATATGTATTATCTGATTTATTGCTAAATGTTGGAAATTCATTAGATGGAAAACAAGCAAGGGAGCATTTTGTATTTTGCGTATCTATAACAACACTATTATTTTTTTGCTCAAACATTATATCATTGTTATCAGGAAGTCTTTTAATGATATCAAATAAAGTATGCGCAGCAATTGCAAGACTACCATCTACATTTCCAATAACATTCATAGATGCAACTATATGAATATCCATATCAGTGGCAGAAATTTCCAAGTTATCACCCTGAAGATCGAATCTTAAGTTTGATAATATACTTATTATATGCTGTTTTTCAACAACTGAGAGCACCTTAGAGAGTAAAGAAAGCAATGATTTTTTATCTGTTTGAAAACGCATAAAATTTCAGAATATTAATTTGCTTTATATTGATTTAATTTTTTAAATATAAGTTATGCGCATAACTTATCACTTTTATTTTGCTTTAGCTATATATCAAAAAAGCAAATACTACTTAAATACTACTTAAAGATTGATATATAGATTCACATTATATTAGTTTCATAAAATCTTACCGGGATATAGGTAAGATATATAAATCTTTATATATTTGCATTGCATTAATTTTGCGATATGATATCGCATTACTAATTATTAATTCATATATTTTAAACTACATATTAAATATAAAAAATGCACCATATCAACAAATTGATTTTTATATTTTATCGTTTATTATTACAGAGAATTTCTTGAGATTTTCATTATTTCCGCAAGGTGTATAAAGTTGGCCGTTTCATTTTTTAATAAATTACTCATTAAATTCTGCAGTAAATTTGCAGGAACTGATCAGTTTGGTAATAAATATTATGAAGTTAATATCTTTCGTAATTTTAATCTAAAGAAAAGATTTGTTTTATATAAAGGCTCTAGCGAAGCCTCTAAAATACCTCCTTCGTGGTTTTTATGGATTCATTATCAAACATCTAAAATACCTTGTAATACAGAGCTACATTCTAAAAATTGGAAAAAATCTCATATACCTAATTTTACTGGAACAAATAACACTCGATATCCA
>JAQCBG010000047.1 GCA_027621485.1 Pseudomonadota bacterium | reverse complement strand
TAATTATACTGATAAAATTAAATATAGAATGCGATGAATAAATCTTATCCAGAAATTACAAAGCGTATTAGTGGTAATATAAGAGAATTTAGAAAAGATATGTCTGATGTTATGTCGAATTTTTCCGACATGGCAAAATCAGCAACAAAAGACGGTGCTTTAACAAAAAAAACAAAAGAATTAATTGCATTAGCAATTGGTATTTCTCGTGGTTGCGATGGCTGCATTGGCTTTCATGTCAAAGCGCTTGTAGATTTAGGCGCAACAAAAGAAGAGATTCAAGAAGTTCTTGAGATGGCAATTTATATGGGCGGCGGCCCCTCATTAATGTATGCATCAGATGCGATGCTTGCTTATGAGCAATTTAGTAATATCAAAAATTCTGAAAATAGGTAAGTATATGAAAGATAAATTTGTTCTTGAATCTTTAAAAGAAGTGCTTGCTGATAGTTATGCATTATACACAAAAACACAAAATTATCACTGGAATGTAGAAGGGCCGCATTTTCAAGATATTCATAATCTACTAGAATTGCAATATACCGATTTAGCAACTGCTATTGATGAAATTGCAGAGCATATTCGCATGCTCGGTGCAAAAGCACCAGGTACTTGGAGCGCATATACCTCTATTACTAAAATTCAAGAAGGCACAGAAGATTCAAGCGCAACAGATATGCTAACTCATCTTTTAAAAGATCAGGAATTGATAATAAAAACATTAAATAAATGTATCAAAGCAGCTCAAAACGCTCAAGATGAAGTTATTATAGGGGCGCTCACAGATAGAGTTAGTGTTCATCGTAAAAATCATTGGATGTTACAATCAATGCTTAAATAATTAAAATGATATTGAACTTTCTTGATGCGGCATTATTAGCAAGAATTCAGTTTGCGTTTACTGTTTCATTTCATATTATTTTTCCATCTTTTACTATTGGACTTGCAAGTTGGCTTGCTATTATAGAGTTATTGTGGCTAAGAACAGGCAATAATGTATATGAGCAAATTTATCGTATGTGGGTTAAGATATTTGCTGTATGTTTTGGAATGGGAGTTGTTTCTGGTGTAGTGCTTTCTTATCAATTTGGCACAAATTGGTCTGTTTTCTCTGATAAAATTGCTAATGTCATAGGCCCTCTTTTAGGTTATGAAGTATTGACTGCATTTTTTTTAGAATCTTCATTTCTTGGTATTATGCTATTTGGAATGAAGAGAGTGAGTAAGCGCATGCATTTTGCATCTACTTGCATTGTAGCTGTTGGTACTATTATTTCTGCTTTCTGGATTTTATCTGCAAATAGCTGGATGCAAACACCTCAAGGCTTTGAGATCGATCAAAATGGGCTTTTATATCCAACTAGCTGGATGGATATTATATTTAATCCGTCTTTCTCAGTACGTTTTTTTCATATGATTACAGCAGCTTATCTTACTACAGCTTTTGTCATTGCTGGGGTGAGTGCTTATTATTTATGGAAGAAAGTTCATGTACAGGTCGCTAAGATAATGTTTGGTATGGCGATGTTAATGGCGATTTTCGTTACTCCATTACAAATTGTAATTGGGCATATGCATGGCGAAAATACAATGCATCATCAACCTCTTAAGGTTGCTGCTATGGAAGGTAATTGGGATCGCGGAGGTAATAAACCACTTTATTTATTTGGAATACCAAATGAAGAAAAAGAGATTACCGAATATGGCATTTCAATTCCAGGTGGGGCGAGTTTTATTTTAACATGGAATGTAAATGGTGAGATTCCGGGCTTAAAAGATGTACCTAAATCAGATCGCCCTCCGGTTGCTTTTGTTTTTTGGTCTTTTCGAGTAATGGTTGCAATTGGGTTTGCTATGCTTTTAACTGGTATCATTGGAGCTTTTTTGTATTTTAAAAAACGCTTATTTAATACAAAAGCATTTCAATTTTGGTGTATGGCAATGACTCCAGTTGGTTTTATTGCAGTTTTAGCAGGATGGTTTGTAACGGAAGTCGGTAGGCAACCTTGGTCTGTTTATGGTATAATAAGAACATCAGATGGAATATCTCCGGTAATTGCAGAGCAGATTGCAATCACTTTAATTGGCTTTATTATTGTATACACTTTTATCTTTGGCGCAGGCAGTTTTTATATTTTAAAACTCATTACGAAAGGTCCTGTAAATGAAGATAGTAATGAGAAATATTATGATCATAGTAAACAAAAAAGTCTCATTGAGGCAATAACTACTACTCAAGGGAATAAGAATGATTGATTTTTCAAACTGGTTAGATCTTCCGCTCATTTGGGGAATATTGATTGCGGTTGCGGTATTTCTTTATGTTGTTTTAGATGGGTTTGATTTGGGCTGCGGCATTCTTTTTCCTTTTGCGCCATCAGATAAATGCAGAGATCGTATAATGAATTCTATCGCTCCATTTTGGGATGGTAATGAAACATGGCTGGTGTTAGGAGGCGGAGGATTATTTGTTGCATTCCCATTGGCTTATGCAATTTTAATGCCTGCATTTTATTTGCCAATTATGTTAATGCTTGTGGGGCTTATTTTTCGAGGCGTTGCATTTGAATTTCGCTTTAAAGCAAATTTAAAAGATCGTAAATTGTGGGATATTTTTTTTCATATTGGATCTTTACTAGCCTCTTTTATGCAAGGGATTATTCTTGGAAATTTTATTCAAGGAGTTGATGTTAGTGGCCGTAATTTTGCTGGCGGAGCATTTGATTGGATAAATGGTTTTGCCATTTTTACTGGTATTTCTCTTATTTTTGGATATATCTTGTTAGGCGCTACATGGCTTCTAATGAAAACTGAAGATGAGACTCAAATTTGGGCGCGTGATGCAGCTAAATATGCACTTGGATTTGTAGTAATTGCAATGATTTTAACAAGCATTGCTACTCCATTTATTGATACGAGAATCTTCAATATTTGGTTCACAGTACCAAATATTTATTATTTGGCTCCAATACCAATACTTACAATTATTATACTTATAATAATACTGCGTGATCTTTATGCAATAGATAGAGATAATAGACCTTTCTTACTATCTCTCTTTTTATTTTTACTCAATTATATAGGTTTTGGTATTAGTCTTTTTCCTTGGATTATACCATTTCAGTTTACATTATGGGATGCAGCAGCGGTCTCAACATCGCAATCTATTACTTTAATTGGTGCTATTATTATGCTGCCAATTATTTTACTCTATACAGCTTATTGTTATTATACCTTTCGGGGAAAAAGTAATCATGAAAAAATGTATTAGTATTGAAGATTTCTTTATAAATCAACAAATTCAATACTTCTAATGCACTATTTATCTCAGATAATATTTTATATAGAAAAATTCTTAAACACATATCTCTCATCAAAACAAAAAGAATGGGTATGGTTTTTAATTTTATGGTGTAGCGGCATCACTTTTATTGCATTGATAAGCTTGATAATACGCCTTATTGGAATAGTGTTAAGGTAGCTTGCGCTAAGAAACCACCTCCTCTATTAAATTAGAAAATTTTCTATAGGAAATAAACCATCAAGATTAATATTGTAGAAAGAAATGGCACTAAAGCTGAATAATCTGCCTCACTAAACTTTTTTAATAGGTATAACTTAAATATTGTTTGTTGAATAAGTAGAATATTAATATACACCATTCATACTTGTAGAAGATGAAAGCATAACACTGAAAGCCATTGTTCATTAGTTTTATTTGTTTTTAATTTATTGCCTATATATCATAATGGTTTGGCAAATCTAAATGGGATATTCCATTTTGAACAAATAATTCATAAAATGTTATCATATCATAATCTAAAATTACACTATAAAGCTGAGATGATCGGCATACTATCTTTTTGATATTTTACAGTTTTACTTAAGTACTATAAACTTAATATATTATGTATTGCATATTATATTGTATAGATGATTATATGAAGAAAATTAGCTTTAGTTATGCAGTATAATTTTATAAGTAAGGCAATTTATTTATGTATTTAAATATTATTAAGCTTTTACAATTTACTTTCTTTCCTTCTGTAGCGGCATGGGCATGTTCTGGCTATTGCAGAGATTCTTATAAATTTTGTACAAAGATGGGGATTTCACATTTAAAGTCATCTTGTGAAATATCATATAGCACCTGCATTCAAGCCGCTGAATCAGCAATAAAAGCACGTTGCAATTCTGATTATACAATGCTTACTTCTTGTATATCAGATGCACAGAGCAGAATAACATCTGATTGCCTCATTCCATTTGATAGTTGCTGGAGTGATTGCGATCCAATATTTGGTTTCCACGGTCCTCAGTAAAGTATTTGAAATTTGTTATATAAATTTATAGATAATTCCTATGCGTATAGCCTCCTGCATTGCTGCTATTATATTTATGCTATGCTATTGCAAATTAGAGGCGCATAGCTCTTCGATAGCAGATTCAGGTATTCTACCTCTTTATAAAAAAGAAGAGGTGCGCATCAATAGAGATGGTACTTCGGAGCACAGAACAGAAATGCAAATAAAAATCTTAAGTAAAAGTGGTATTTCGTTATTAAATTTACCAGGTATGATTTTTCCATCATATAACGCGAGTATGCAAACTTTTGAAATAGTGCAATCTAATATTCTTTCAGAAAAAGGGCTGATTACTGCAATACAAGCAAAAAAGAAGCATCTCAAAGGCTCTACTAGAGTGTTTGAAATAGATTGTAACGACTTGAGAGTTGACTCTGTATTGCATTTAAATTACATTATTAAAACTCATACTCCAATATTACAAGATCAATTCAGTTATGAATTTGGATTTGATATACCTGATTATTTTCAGTCATTTGATTTAAATATAGAGTCAGATTTGCCGCTTTATTGCAAATATAACGATCCTTATGATGCTCTTTTAGTTACTTCTTGTGATATTAATATTCCACACAATAAGATTCATATCACATCTGAAGCATTTGGCAAAATCAATAAATTAAGAGATGCAGAGAATTTGGCTGCGCATAATTTTTGGAAGAAAAATACAAACGCCTCATCTAATGATTGGAGAGGATATATTAATGAGAATTTTATGCGTCAAAAAAACGCAGAGAGAGTTTGGCTTCAGGTATCTAGTTATAAAGATTGGTCTCAGTTATCTATACAATTGGGTGAAATTTATACAAATGTAATGAAGCAAACATTGCCTCAAATATTTCAAGAAATATCATCTCAGAGTCAAGGCATTAAGGATTTTGAAGAAAAAATAGATTTCATCATTACCTCTTTACAAAAAAAACTGAGTGCTTCTCAAAAGCTATCTATTGCACCAAGATCACTTGAAGAAATAGCAAATACACTTTCTGCAAATTCAAAAGATTTTGTTATAGCGGCCGCTGCTATTTTTT
>JAQCBG010000046.1 GCA_027621485.1 Pseudomonadota bacterium | reverse complement strand
AATATAAATGATACCATAGAATTTATATCAAAAATGATATACAATAATTGTACTTTTTAAGTGCCAAAAACAAGTTATTACTAGTAATTGTAAATCTCATTTGTCATTCTTTCATGAATACAATAAACATTACAGAAGATCTGAGAGAGTGCATAGAGAGTTGGATAAAATACCTAAAATATAGTAAGTTATATTCCACAAACACTATAAACGCCTATTCAACTGACGTATTCTACTTCTTGCACTTTTTATGTCAATACAAGAAAAGAACGCTCTCACTTATAAATCTTCAAGAAATTTCTATTGTAGATTTGAGATCTTGGCTTTCTGCGAGACGTCAAAAGTCTATAAAAGCAAGCTCTAATTCAAGATCTATCGCAGTACTTAGAAATTTTTATAAATACTTAAAAGATCACTACAATATAGAAAATGAAGCTATACATTTTATTAAAATTCGCGCTGTCAAAAAAACTTTACCAAAAAGCCTTAGTCCGGAATCCATCATCTCTGCAATTGATAGAATGCAGTATGTAAATAATAAAAAATGGATAGGTCTGCGTGATAGCGCATTGATCTTTTTAATGTATGGCTGCGGACTTAGAATTAGCGAGGCGCTCAGTATTAAAAAGAAAGATATTGGCGATTCTTTTCTTTTAATTAGCGGCAAAGGTGGTCACGAGAGAACTGTGCCATTATTACCTCAGATTAAAGATGCAATCTTAAAATATATAAATGCATGCCCATATAATTTAGATGCACACGATCTTTTTGTTGGCGCAAATGGCAAGAAGCTAAATGCAGATGTTTTTAGAAAAAATCTACGCTCTATAAAATTAGAATTAGGATTACCTCAATATACATCTCCACATGCTCTACGTCATAGCTTTGCGACTCATTTACTTGGTAAAAATAGTGAGCTAAGAACAATACAAGAATTACTTGGACATAAACACTTATCTACAACTCAGCGCTATACAAAAGTTAATCTTAATGCGCTAATCGAATCTTACACAATGTACAATCCTAAAGTGAAAAAATAAAAGATATAGATGAAGTTTTATATTATAATGCGTAAAAACCGCAGCATTCTCAAAAGCATCAATGTATTTTATTTATTCTATTTCCAATTTCTTCATACCCAAGAAGATCTCGAGTAATAAAAATGTATTAAATGTACAATTTATAGCTATAAATATTAATGTGTTCTGCATCACAGAAGTAGTGACGGAATCTTAAATAAAGTATACTTTTTGCATATAATAAATAACACACCTTTATATGACATATTACGCAGATACAGAAGATTATATTGCCATACCTTCTACATTACTTCAATATCAAGAGATTAAGAAGATGAATGATGAGCGCAGAGATTTGTTACAAAAATTTGAAATATATTATGAAAATATTAAATTAAAACATGAGGATTTAAGTATTAAAAGTTATAGCGAAGTAAAGTATATTATTGCTAATTTTTTGCATACCAAATTATCTAATATCATTCAAAGAGAATTTGAAGATGCAATCTTTTTTAAAAAAAATCCACCTGTATTGAGTCACTTTACATTATATAAATGGGAAAACATTGTAAGTAAATTTCAAAATATATTATCAGATCAAAATGTACTGTATTATAGTACTAAATTACATGAAATAAATCTATTTAGTGTAAATGATTTATTTGACGCAGCTCGATCTCAATACAAATTGAGATTACTGCATAGCGCAAAAGCTTATGAAGTATATAAGAAAATTAATTCTGGAATTGGTTATTTGGACTGCATTACACCTAATATACTAAAAATTATTCTCTCAGATCAAGCTATGAACAATGTCCTGCGTTTTAATAATCAAAACGAAAATTATCAATATCTTGATACTATTTTAAATGCAAAAGTTCATGGCACATGGTTCTTTAAACTTCTTGGATCAGATCAAGAATCAAGAATAAGTCTTTTAACGTCCATAAAGATGGATTTAGATACTATGAAAAAAATTCGAGATTTACCTCTGCATGATCTAAAACTTGCAATCAAAGAACAAAAGTTAAAGTATGCACAATGGAATCAAAAGCACTATAATGCCAAGCAACATCAACAAACTGACGCGCAACATACAGACACTGAAATAGATAATGATCTTATTCCTACTATGCATGATACAACATTAGCGCATGATGCATCGCAATCTTATTATATGTCGTGATTATTATATGTCGTGATAAAGATTTATGACTTTATTTTATTTATCACTCTAGTAAAATTAATTAATTTATTTCACTTGCTGTCTTGGATGTAAATATGATATAATGCCGACTCTTCTTTTGAAGCTTGTTTTTTAAATAAAAATCAGTAAAGAAAAAGTACATAAAGATCGCGGGGTGGAGCAGCTCGGTAGCTCGTCAGGCTCATAACCTGAAGGTCGTAGGTTCAAATCCTGCCCCCGCAACCAAGTATATTGACTTTTAATCTTTACCCTCTTGACTACGCGACACTCATCTTCCTATGCAACTTCCCATTATTCTATTATGGTATGGCATCTTTAGGTTTTTTTAAACTGATTATGAGAAATTTTGAAAATCAGATTGCGCTCTACGCTCTATATGTGTAACATCTGCAATGTTTCAAGATGATGGATTAAGATTGGAATTTTTACTCATGAATGAAAACCCAGCTGAATTATTAAGTGATATAAAAAAAAGAATGGATGGCGCTTTCTCTGCTTGCAAACATTCTTTATCTGGCCTTAGAACTGGTAGAGCCTCTTCTGCGTTACTAGATCCTATTCGGGTTAATATACATAATACATCCCTTCCAATCAATCAACTGGGTACTGTCAATACTCCAGAATCCAGATTACTAACAATCAAGGCATGGGATAAATCCAATTTAAGGGTTATTGCAAATGCAATATCAAATGCTGGCCTTGGATTAAATCCAATGATAGATGCAGATATCATCAGAATACAAATTCCTGATCTTTCTGAAGAGAGAAGATTAGAGCTCGCAAAGAAAGCCAAAGAATACGGAGAAAATGCAAAAGTTGCAGTACGAAATGTTCGCAAAGATGCAATGAATATACTGAAACGGATGGAGAAAGAAGTGAAATTAATTTCGGAAGATGAGCGCATAAAATATGAAAAAGATATACAAAAATTAACCGATGAGAGTATACTTGAAATAGACACTCTAGTTTCACAAAAATCTGACTCTATATTGACGATATAAATCTCAATACTTTGATTCACTTTTGTGATATCGCAATTTAATAAAATCGTTGATTTTATAGCAATGCAAGGTGAGAAACTTGTATTTGCTCAATACTTTTTCGCAATATCGTGCGGTATATTAGTAACGTTTGGTTTTGCGCCTTGGCACCTTATATCTTTTTTGCTCATTGCAATATTCCTCTTCTTACATCTTATTTTGATTCAAAGAGCAAAAGTAAGTGCTTTTTTTGTTGGTTTTGCATTTGGATCTGGGCATTTTGGAAGTAGCCTCTACTGGATAGTGAATGCGCTAGCAGTAGATTTTGAAAATTTTAAGTATTTAATATATATATTACAAATCATAGTGATACCCGCAATTGGTGGCATTCTTTTTGGCGCCTTATCACTTACCACATGGATTTTTCAGAAATACTTTACAAGAATAACTGCAATCTTATGTTTTCCATTTATATGGATAATTTTTGAGATCTTAAGATACAGTGCATTACTTGATTTCCAATGGAATATGATAGGCATGACTGGAATCTTCTCTTTAAAATTTATACAAAATATAAAAACGCTTGGTGTATATGGTATGGGTCTTGTTATTTTATTTTGGCCTTGCTCTTTACTAAGTAAGAATCTAAGCATTATACTAGCAACTTATTTGATAACAGTTCTTTTATTTATCAATGGACATTTCATAATAAATAACAAAATAGATCAAAAATGCAGTAGTATTGAGCTATATCTTTTGCACACTAATATCTCCGCAAGTGATCTTTATCATTCTAAAGCGCACAGTCATTCTACTGTAAAATTTTTAGAAGAATATGCAGAGCATAGCAATCAGAGCACTAAAGCATTGGCAATATTCCCTGAAGGCGTCTTTCCATATAAACTCACTACACAATCTTTATGGCAACATGAATTACAGCAAAAACTCATTGGATCTAATAAAATGATATTGCTTGGAGTAGATCGCATCTCAAATGAAAAGAAGATTTATAATTCAATGCTGCTCATTGATGAGCATAATATTCAAATATATGATAAAAAATTCCTTGTACCATTTGGAGAATACGCGCCAAATTTTTATTTTTTGCAATACTTGCATATAATGAAAAAGCAATTTGAAGGTAATGGCTTTAGTAAAGGCAGGAGGGAAAATCAAATGACACTAAATAATAATTATAAATTTATGCCGCTTATTTGTTACGAAGCCACAAAGAATTATAGCAATTTTAAAATAAAAAATACAAATTTATCATTTGTATCAAATATTACAAATGATTCTTGGTTTGGAGATAGTATCGGCATTCATCAACACTGTGCCATTTCCAGAATACGTGCTATAGAATATGACATCCCTCTAGTAAGAGTTGCGAATTCAGGTATTTCGTATGTTACAGATAGAATGGGAAGAATAATGAAAATAAGTGGCGAGAAAAATGAAAAAATTTTGAATTTTAAGTTTTCTATATGCGAAATGAAAAGTTAATTTGTATTTAAAGATTACATCGTCGTCTTTATTGATAAAAATTGTACTAAAGTTCAATATTTTAACATATTTTACGTGCATTTTTACATTTAGAATAATATAGTCATCAACATGGTAGGTTTGGTTACATAAAATTATAATGAGCAAGAAAAAAAATATAGAAGCGCATCATGTAGACATACATGTTGGCAATAAATTACGCGAAAGGCGTTTAGAAATGGGCATAACACAAGAGGAATTAGCTAAATTTGTAGATTTAACCTTTCAACAAATACAGAAGTATGAAAAGGGATTAAATAGAATTAGCTGTAGTAAATTGTATGATTTTGCGAGATTTTTGAAAACAGACGTTAGGTATTTTTTTCAAGATCTTGAAAGTCGCAGTAGCTCTTATCATCAAGAGTCTATGATCAGCCCTACATTGCACGATAGCGCTTATACAAAATCATATCAGCATGATCAAGGTATTTCAGACATATACTCTGAAATTACAGATTTAATAAAAGCATTTAGAAATATTAAAGATCAGAGAGTCAGAGGTAATATTATAGGCCTAGCACAAGCTCTCATAAAGAGTTATACTCAAAATAATAATTAAAATATCGCAAAATTAGTTGCAACTCTTTTGATTTTGTGCTCTATATCCAATAAACTTAATGCCTCTGTGGCGGAATTGGTAGACGCGATAGACTCAAAAT
>JAQCBG010000045.1 GCA_027621485.1 Pseudomonadota bacterium | reverse complement strand
ATGGAATACTTATAAGAAAAGCAACATGAGTGCAAAGCTTGAATTCAGCAAAAAACCCCTCTGCCATACTAGTAAATATTAATTTATGCTTTATATCTTCCGCATACTCATGCTGCAGGAGTTTTGCTAAAGGCTTTATTAAAAAATCTAATAATTCACTCGCAAAAGTAAATGCTATTGCAACGCACAATATATAAAACGCAAGAGATATCAATACTCTAAAGCGTAACTCTTTATAATGCTCTTGAAATGTAAAAAGGCGCATAAAAATACTCTAAAGTAACTTATTATTTGCTAGAAATAAATACAGCCTTTTCTTGTAACATCAATAAATACGAAGATTTTCTATATGTGTAGAGCTTTGCCGCAATCTAATAACATTGCCGCCTCTTTTACTGCTTCAGATAAAGATGGATGTGAATGACTAATCATTGCCAAATCTCCTGCAGATGCCCTAAATTCCATAGCAACAACGAGCTCTGCCATTAAATCACCTGCATTTTCAGAAATAATATGCCCGCCAAGTATTGCATTACTTTCTTTACATGAAAGCAATTTAACAAACCCATAAGTAGATCCCATTGTTTTAGCTCTGCTGTTTGCGGCAAATGGAAATTTAGCTATATTGTACTTCTTACCAAGTTTTTTTAATTGATCTTCGCTATATCCAACGCTTGCAATTTCTGGGGTGGTATATACAACAGATGGAATTTTATTATAATCTATATGCGGTTTTTGCCCACTTATTACTTGCGCAACAGCAACACCTTCTTCAGAAGCTTTATGTGCAAGCATCATGCCATCTTTTACATCTCCTATAGCAAAAATATTTTCTATATTTGTTTGAAAATTATTATTTGTTATTATTCTTCCTCTATCATCTAACTGCACACCTACATTTTCAAGCAGCAAATCTTTTGTATTTGGCGCTCTGCCGATAGAAGATAACAAAACATCACACTCCATAATTGTTTTTTTATTGGAAGAAGCGCATTCAACTTTCAGCTGCACTTTACCTGTAGCCCCTACATAAGCAGAGAGCAACTTATGAGAGAGTATAAATTCTATACCTTGACCTTTGAAAATTTTTTCTGCTTCTTTTGATATATCAGTATCTCCTGATGCAAGTATCCTATCTGAATATTCAATCACATGCACTTTTGCGCCAAGTCTAGACCAAATAGATGCCATTTCAAGACCTACAACACCGCCTCCAAGTACAATCATTTTATCTGGTACACGCTCCAAAGAAAGGGCGCCAGTTGATGTGACAATTTGCTTTTCATCAGCATTTATTCCATCTGGCAAAATAGGAGAAGAACCTGTGGCGATAATAATTTTTTCAGCATAAATACTTTCTATCGCATCTTGCTTATCAATAATTTGCAATTCAGAATTAGATATAAATGATGCTTTACCTTGAAATCTAGTGATTTTATTTTTCTTAAATAAAAACTCAATACCATTACCAAGACTCTGCACAATATTACCTTTGCGCTTCATCATATTTGAAAGAGATAATTTTATGTTATCAAATTCAATTCCATGCTCTTTAAAATGAGATAAAGCATCTGAGTATTTATGAGATGAATAGAGGAGCGACTTTGAAGGTATGCAACCAACATTTAAACAAGTACCCCCAAGTAAGTTACTATTATCTATGCATGCAACTTTTTCAATGCCAAGCTGAGCAAGCTTTATAGCAGCAACATATCCACCAGGTCCAGCGCCAATCACAGCAACATCAAATTTTTTCATTCCGTAATTTTATCTATTGATCTTCTTATACATTTATTCTTATGAGAGTAAGAACAATTCATACATTCTAGCTTATCTATACATTCTTGCTTTGTATATATAATTTTTCTTCTAAAATAAGGTATAATATAATGATGTTTTGCGCTACTTAAAACAAATTTCTCTACTAAATCATATTTCCAAAATGCTTTACAATTCGGACATCTGAATTTCAATAACAACAAAAGAAATGCAAAGATAAAAGAAGAAGGTATTGTTATCAAAGATAGAGAGATTATCTTAAAAACAAATTCTTGCGCAATAAAAGCAGAAAACGCTTCCTGATCATGCGTCTCTATGTAATGTATTACCAAAAAGGGCGCAAAAAATCCAAAACAAATTGCAAAGTAAAAAGAACGCTTTACTGATAATTGCAGCACTATTTAAATTCTCAAATATCCTTGCTGAATAAAAGTTAAAAAATCATATCCCAATCACTATACGCTCTGGATTCTCTATCATCTCCTTTAATCTCACAAGAAAAGTTACCGCACCTTTTCCATCAACAATTCTATGATCATAAGACAGAGCAACATACATAATAGGCCTGATTTTGATCTCACCACAAACTACAAAGGGACGCTCTACAATATTATGCATACCAAGTATTCCAGATTGCGGTGGGTTAATTATTGGAGTTGAAAGCATAGAACCATATATACCGCCATTTGTAATGCTAAATGTTCCGCCGCTCATTTCATTTATACTAAGCTTCCCTTCTTTTGCTTTTTTTCCAAGCTCTACTATCTTTGTTTCTATGTCTGCAAAGCTCATGAAATCTGCATCTCTTATTATTGGCACAACAAGACCCTGCTCTGTTCCAACTGCAACGCCTATATCGTAATAATTTTTATAAATAATATGCTCACCATCTATCTCTGCATTCAAATCTCTTACTTCTTTCAATGCTTCAATTGCAGCCTTAACAAAAAAAGACATAAAGCCAAGCTTAATACCATATTTCTTTTGGAATTTTTCTTGATATTTTTTCCTTATATTAATGACAAAAGACATATCAATCTCATTGAAGGTCGTGAGTATTGCGGCTGTATTTTGAGAGTCTTTTAATCTTTTTGCAATTGTTTGACGAAGTCTTGTCATTTTTATTTTTTCCTCACGCGCAGCAAGATTATAATTTTTATCATTAGATTGTGCGGATTCTGCGTTTGAAGAGCTTGTAGTAGATACAATCTGAGCATTTACTGCGCTTTTTGCATCATATTCTGTAATTCTACCATCTCTACCCGTACCTTTAATTTGAGATGGATTTAAATTATTTTCTCTTATAACTTTTGCACCGCTAGGAGATATAGCTCGATCAACGCTACTATTTTCATTTATTTCTTCATGAGCTCCTCTTGTATCTTGAGCTTGTGTATCTTTTGTATTTATTGCATCTACCTTATTTGTAGTATCAGAAGAACTATTGGAAGATGCATTACTTTCATCAATTTGACAAAGTACAGCACCAATTTCAACAACCTCCCCCTCTTTCTTCATAATATTTTTTAAAGTGCCAGATTGCACTGCACTCACCTCTACGGTAATTTTATCTGTCTCAAGCTCTACAAGTAGTTCATCAATCACCACCTGATCTCCTATATTTTTATGCCATTTTGCAACACTCGCTTCTGTTACAGATTCGCCAAGCTGAGGAACAATTACATCGCTAGACATCAAAAAAATACCTAAAAATTAACTTTTTAATTTAAAACTCAATAACACAATGCAATATCTAAATAGCATCTTATACATGCAAAAGGAGTTTACTTATTAAGCTATTATCAATGGCTTTTTATTTCAATCCTTATTTTAAATATCAACTTACAATAATAATTAAAAATCTGGATTCATATAATAAGATGGAGGCTTTATATTAGGCAATGTATCTTTTAATACATTTTGCAAAGCTGGCCTTGATTTTATTAAACTATACCAATTTTTTACTTGAGGATGCAAAGACCATGTTATCTCACCCATCATATCTAAAATAGATATATGAGATGCAACCGAATAGTCTGCAAGAGTAAGATAATCACCCGCTATATATTGATTTTTAGAAATCAAGTAACTTATGTAATCCATATGATACAACAATTGTTTCTTTGCAACTCTTATGTTATGAGAATTTGGAGGTAACAAATCAGATATACCATTCTTAAGAGATATAGCGGGGATAATTTTTTCATATATAATATGCTTTGTCACTTCTTCATAAAATAAACAATCAAACCATTCCACTATTTCTCGAACAAAATATCTATTATTTTTTGGTAGTAATTTTGGTAAATTTTCTAATTCTTCTTCTATATATTCATGAATAGCAAAATTTCCTTTTAAAATTATATTGACTGACTTGTATTCTAAAGAATTCTTAATAATGATTACAGGAGTTCTGGAATTAGGATTAAGATGTAAGAAATCCTGCCTCTTTTCCCAAAAATTTTCTGATTTTAGAGAAAATTGAATTGATTTTTCTAGCAATACTAAGCGCAGCTTCCTGGAAAGCGGACAAATTGTATGATGATATACAAACCACATAATCAATAACTTAGAATAGAAATTTATAAAAGCTCTTTTGGCATATTAAAATGCACATTTTCTTCTTTATAAGCCACATTTTGAATATCTAAAATAAAATGCCTTTGAAGATCATTCAATAACTCTTGAACAAGCACCTCAGGTGCTGATGCACCAGATGTAATACCAATTGAGTTAGTATCTCCAATTAAATTCTTATCAAATGCATTAGAATTTTCTATAAGATACGATGTAATACCCATTTTTTTTCCAATATCACAAAGTCTATTTGAATTAGAGCTATTAGCAGATCCAATTACAATTAACATTTGTATATTTTTAGCAATTTTTTTAACTGCATTTTGTCTGTTTTGCGTTGCATAACATATGTCTGTAGAGCTTGGACCTTGAATTTTAGGGAATTTTTTGCGCAATTCCTTTATAATCTCCTGCGTATCATCTACACTCAAAGTTGTTTGTGTGATGTACGCAATATCATTATCTTCTGATATATTCAGATCTTTAACATCATTTTTATTTTGCACAATATATACCATGTCATTTTCCACTCTGCCTTTTGTTCCCTCTACTTCTGGGTGATTTGGATGCCCCACTAAAATTATTTGCTTTTTAGCATCAGAATAATTCTTTGCTTCTCTGTGAACTTTCTTCACAAGTGGACAAGATGCATCTATTATTTGAAGATTTTGAGCCTTTGCGCATCTTTCTACCTCATTAGAGACTCCATGAGCAGAGAATATTACCAAAGCACCAAAAGGAATATCAGATATTTTATCTACAAAAATTACCCCTCTTTTTTTGAAGGAATTGACTATATATTTATTGTGTACAATCTCATGATAAACATATATTGGATGATTGTATACACTGAGTGCTCTTTCAACTATTGTAATTGCTCTTTCGACTCCAGCGCAAAAACCCCTTGGGGATGCAAGAAATATCTGTAATCTTTTCATATATCTGTCTTTACTCTTTTCATGCGTTTTTTATGTGTTTATACTACTGCATTAATTATATCCATCTATAAAAATTTAAATTTTATACTCATAAATATACAAAGAATATTATGATAGATTATAGTAAATTATTTAATGAAGCTATGTATGCCTTTGTAAGGGGCGCTCTATATCA
>JAQCBG010000044.1 GCA_027621485.1 Pseudomonadota bacterium | reverse complement strand
TCTGCATGCAGAAGCTGCAATTAGCAAAGAGACATCAAAGCTCATGATGGACTCTATAAAGTCTTTTGAGAAGATGTTTATAGCAAAGTATTAGGTTTTTCTTCATAATGAGAATTAATATTTAAAAATTTATAATATGCAATCTCTTAAATCTCTTAGAGATAAAATGCGTAGCGTTGAATCGACGCAAAAGATTACTCAAGCTATGAATATGATAGCTGCATCTGCTTTTCATAAAGCAAAGCTTAGATTAGAGAATGCAAGATCTTATGGAATAGGTATAGAATCTATTGTGCAGAAAATTTTAAATCAAAGATCTGCAGAATGTGAAAGTAAAATAATTTTAGTCTTTACCTCAGATAAAGGTCTGTGCGGATCTTTCAATGCTACTATTTGCAAATTTGCAATTGATTTTATAGCAAATTGCAAGGCAAAGAGAATAAAAATATTAGGTATTGGAGAGAAGGGGAAGAAGATTGCAAATAATCAAATAGAATCAAATTTTATTCAAAATGTAAAATTTGCTACAATGGATTTTGCAGCAGATGTTTGGCGCTTGTTAATGGAGGATGTAATGAAAGATAATGCATCTTGTAGTATTATATATACTCACTTCACATCTTCAATTAAGCAAAATGTAATATCAAAAGATTTACCTACTTTTAAAGATTTTCTTAATAAAGATTCAGATTTGGAATTTGAGCCTCCTTACTCAAGCTTTATAAAAAGTCTTTATGTAAATTATGTTATTGCTATTATTTTTAATGCACTTGCAGAGCATAGCGTTAGTGAGTATAGCGCAAGAATGGTTGCCATGGATACTGCAACAAGTAATGCAAAATCTCTTTTAAAAGAAATGCAACGCAAATATAATTCTACAAGACAGGCAATAATAACAAGAGAATTGATTGAAGTAATAACTGGAGCTGAAGCTTATAATCACTAACATTTCAATGATATTATGAATAAAAAAAACGACAATTCAAATATACTACATGGTACAGTTGTAAGAGTTATAGGCTCTATTGTTGATATTGAATTTAAAGATAGAATACCGAGTATTTTTGATGCACTTGAATGCAAGATAGAAGATAGAGTAATTATAATGGAAGTTGCTCAACACATTGGAGGCTCTAAGATAAGAGCAATAGCAATGGATACAACAGAGGGCATGTATCGTGGAATGAGCGTCATATCTTTATGTAAAAAAATCTCTGTTCCAGTTGGTAGAGCTACTTTAGGTAGGATAATGGATGTTGCAGGGAGACCAATTGACGAAAGAGGCCCTATAAAATCTGAAAGGCAAGATCCTATACACAAAGATGCTCCAGATTTTATTTCTCAATCCACAAGCACTGAAATGCTTGTAACTGGCATTAAGGTGATAGATTTATTGGCGCCATATTCCAAAGGTGGTAAAGTTGGTTTGTTTGGTGGCGCTGGTGTTGGGAAGACGGTTCTGATAATGGAATTAATTAACAATATTGCAAAAGCGCATGGAGGCTTTTCTGTTTTTGCGGGTGTTGGAGAGCGTACAAGAGAAGGAAATGATCTTTATAATGAAATGATTGATGCAAAGGTTATAGATCTCGAAAATCCCGAAAAATCAAAAGTTGCATTAATATATGGTCAAATGAATGAACCTGCGGGCGCAAGGGCTCGTATTGGACTCTCTGGTCTCACGGTTGCGGAGTATTTTCGTGATGAAGAATCTCAAGATGTTCTATTTTTTGTGGATAATATATTTAGATTTACGCAAGCTGGCTCTGAAGTTTCTGCTCTTCTTGGAAGAATTCCATCTGCAGTTGGCTATCAACCAACTCTTGCAACAGAACTTGGTGCTTTGCAAGAGCGAATAACATCTACACATCAAGGTTCTATTACTTCTATACAGGCGGTTTATGTGCCAGCAGATGATTTAACAGATCCTGCGCCCGCAGCAATTTTTGCCCATTTGGATGCAACAATTGTTTTAAGTAGGCAAAGAGCTGCACTTGGAATATATCCTGCTATTGATCCTTTAGATAGCGGATCTCAAATTTTAAATGCATCTATTCTTGGTGAAAATCATTATAATGTTGCAAGGGGGGTGCAAGAGATTTTGCAAAAATATAAATCCTTACAAGATATGATTGCAATACTTGGCATGGATGAACTTTCAGATGAAGATAAAAAAATTGTCGCAAGAGCAAGAAGAGTTGAAAGATTCCTTTCTCAGCCTTTTCATGTTGCGGAAGTTTTTACAGGTGCGTCAGGAAGATTTGTAAGTCTCCAGGAGACTATTTCTGGTTTTGAAGAAATCTTAAATGGTAAGTATGATGATTTACCAGAATCTGCGTTTTATATGGTTGGCTCTATAAAGGAAGTGATCGAAAAAGCAGAAAAAATACGCAAAGAAATTAATGAATAATAGTAATAAATTGCATTATGAATTCTTCATCTTTCATTGTTAAAATTTCATCTTCAGATGGTGTAAATTACAACATCAATAATGCTGAATCTGTGATATTACCTGGAGTAATGGGAGATGCCATGATTTTAAAATCTCATGAAAAAATGCTTTTTGAACTTCAAAATGGAATATGTAAAATTCATATAGAAGGATTAGAAGAAGTTATATTGTACATTTCAAAAGGATATGCAGTTATTGAAAATGATGAATGTATCATTACAGCTTATAGTATTATAAATGCTACTAATATTCCAATTAAACAAAAGATAGAGGTAATTTGTAATACGCTTCAAAGTAAGATTGATAGTGCGTTAAATTTAACTGATTTGCAAAAGCAAAATTTATATTGTTTTGAATTTGCAAAGCTCTCTTTTTATAAATATATAATGCGTTGTTGCTTTTAAGATGGAATCTCTTAATGAGTGATTTGAATAATGTACGTCAATGTGTACTACCTTTTGTTTTTAAGGATACGCATCTTGAATCTGATTTCGTTACTTCGCTTTGTAATATTGAGGCTTATAGAATTACAGAATGTGAATTACCTTCGGATCAAGTACTTATTATCGGAGATAGATATAGTGGTAAGACGCATTTGGGGATGCTATGGGCTAAAAAACATAATGCCAAAATTATAGATTGCAAAGATTCTGCTCACAATGAATTTATATATTCTGTTATGAGAGATATTAATAAATCTTCTCAGAATTATTTTTTGATTGAAAATATTCACATGTGTTCAGATGAGAAGCTTTTTTCTATGATAAATGCTGCAAAAGAAGCAAAAGTAAATGTATTAATGACAACAAGAAAATATGGAGTATGGAAAATTCCAGATCTATTATCTAGAATAAATGCTATGTATAAAGTCTTAATAAAAGATCCAGATCCAAGTATGATTGCATCCTTGCTTTCTGTATTTTTTGCAAAAAAGCAAATTGTTATTGCGCAAAATGTTATAGATTTTATTGCTATGAATATAGAGCGTAGTTTTTTTGCAATACATACTTTTGTAGATGTAATAGATAAGTTATCTATCGAGAAAAAAAGAAATATAATTACTGTTCCCTTTATAAAGCCTATAATACTGAATCTTTCTTTGGGGAATAAAGAGGCTATTTATGAATAAGGAGGTAAAAGAATATATAAAAAGAATCATTAAACTAGATGGATATGTTCCTATAGATATTGCAATGAGACTTTCTAATGATTATTACTATAATCATCAAAATACAATTGGAAGAGATTTTATTACTGCACCAGAGATAAGCTCTTTGTTTGGTGCATCTATAGGAAGCTGGATCAAGAAGATTTGCAATGGTATTTTAGATAATATTATTTTAATAGAGCTTGGCGCAGGAAGTGGCGTAATGATGCGCGATATTCTGCAAAATCTCTCTCATGGAAATTTTATAAAATCAGTAAGCAATATATTAATATGCGAATCTAGCTCAAGCTTGCAAAGCATGCAAAAAAAAATATTAAGAGGATACGATATTCAATGGATAAAGAATCAAGAAGAGTTACTTTCTTTTTCTGCCTCTGGTTATTATGTAATTATTGCAAATGAATTTTTTGATGCGTTGCCAATAAAACAAGTTGCAAGAAAGAATAATCAGTGCCTTGAGATTGCACTTAATATGAATAGCAATGAAGAAATATTTTCTTGCTTTGTTCCTGCAAACATAGCGTTTCAAGTAAATAATACTGAGGGTATTATGGAAATATCTTTAGAATCTTTAAGATGGATAAATACTATATGCAGTATACTGAATTCAAAAAATATGGGGGGGCATGCATTGATTATTGACTATGGATATACACAATCCCCTTTAAATAGCACATTACAAGCTATGCGCCTTCATAAAGCAGTAAATTGGTTAGATGGAATAGGAGATTCTGATATAACTGCACTTGTGAATTTTAAATCTTTAATGGATGTTGCTGAGCATTATAATATGAAAGCAACTCTTACATCGCAAAAGGATTTCTTAATTGAAAGTGGAATTATGGAACTTTCAACTGAGTTAAAGAATTTCTGCAATAAAGATAAAATCTCTTCTAATATTGATTGGCAAGTCAATAAATTGACAGATATAAGTGGTATGGGAAATTTTAAAGTATTGAAAATAAGTGCACACTAATGACTTGGAATTGTATTATAGATATTGAAATCATTACAGTGGTTGATAAAAATATATGATTCCAAATAAAAGATTTGGGCAGCATTTTTTAAAAGATGAAAATATTGCGCATCAAATTGTTTCAATCAGTAACATTAAGCCTGGTGCATTGGTGCTTGAAATTGGCCCTGGACTTGGAATTCTGACTCATAAATTACTAAAGTCAGCTGCAGATGAGATAATTTCTATAGAGATTGATAGAAGATTTGAATCGAAGCTTCAAGCACTGCAGCAAAAGAACAAAGATAAACTCTCTTTTTATATGCAAGATGCACTAAAGATTAATATTGCTGACATTACAAATAAAGATATTATGATTATTGCAAATCTTCCATATAATATTGGTACTGCGCTACTTTTAAAATGGATGAACGAATGTAGTCAGATAAAATCTATAACTGTGATGCTTCAGAAAGAAGTTGCAGATCGAATAGTTGCAAAGCCTCATTCTAAAAGTTATGGAAGAATTAGTGTTCTTATTCAAAACTTTTATCATGCGTGTAAAAAATTTGATGTTTCTCCATCTGCTTTTCATCCAATACCACAAGTAATATCTTCTGTAATATACTTAAGTAGAAAAGAAGACATGATTCAAAAAGAATCTATCAGCAAAGAGTTTGAGGATTTAAAAAAGATTACTGCAGTATTTTTTATGCATAGAAGAAAAAAAATCAAACATGTATTTAAAAAGTATTTTTCCAGTGTAGTCGAGGAAGATCTTCAAGATATTGAAATAAATTTTAATATGAGAGCTGAAGAAATAACTCAAATCCAATACAAAGCGCTAGTGCAGCGTATTCAAAATAATATCAATGTTTTATAAAAGCATTGATATATTTATTTTAATTGAATGAGATTTAATATTT